>NZ_JAYMHD010000010.1:970-1589 GCF_035656535.1 Streptomyces sp. H51 | reverse complement strand
GCGCTGACGACGACGCCGATGGCACCGTACGTGTGGACCGGTGACTCGAAATCGACCACTGCCAAGGCGGTCGTTTCGGCCAGCAGGTCCTTCCCCGGCAACCTGGTGTGCGCCTCCGGCAGCCGCACCGGCGAGGTCTGCAACCTCCGGGTCACCGACACGATCGTGTCTTACCAAGCGTCGGACGGAGTGGTCAGAGGGCCTGTTGTCATAGCCGTCAGCGAGAGCGGCAAGGCGGCGATCGGTCCGGGAGACAGTGGCGGCCCGGTCTACCAGCCCCTGCCCGACAGCGAGCACTTCAAGGACGTGGTGGAAGCGAAGGGCATCATCAGCGGGGCAGAAGTCACCTATGATTCCAGCCACTGTGCTGATCCCGCACAGGTCTGGTGCGGGGCAGAGATCTACTACGTCGACATCATTGATGCCCTGTGGGTGTACGACGCCCAACTGCAGCTGTGGAGTCCTTACTGATCCTGAGTTGTGGCGCACCACACCACGACGAGCACCGCACCTGCCCTTCTCGCGCCGTCCGGCGAGGCGTACGGCCTCGCCGGCGCTCGGCCTCCCCGGCGACGGACAGTTCCTGGTCGCCGACGTGGACGGACTGCGCGCCGTGCAC
>NZ_JAYMHD010000010.1:0-960 GCF_035656535.1 Streptomyces sp. H51 | reverse complement strand
CGAACGCCAGCACCGCCTCGGGCAGCCCGAGCCCGACCCCGCCCTCCGCCTCCGGCAGCCGTACGCCTCGCCGGACGGCGCCGTGCTGTACCGGTGACAGACACCGGGATCCGCGCTCACTCCCGCGGCTTCACGAACCGTCGGCCGTCGGCGTGGGCCGAGTGCCGCCGCGGGAGCAGGGGTCCGGCTCAGGTCCGGCCTTGCCGGCGCCGACTGGCCCCTGGATTGCAGCCGGTGTCGTCACGTCACCCGGAGCATGGGCCCCGGCCGACGGCGTCTCCCGGTGGCCGGCGAGCCCGGCCCGTTCCCGGGATCGAGTCGTCGGCCGACGACTCGGGAAGGCGCGGACGATGCTCCCCGCGATACGCGCGCCGGATCCCGGTGTCTGTCACCGGTACAGCACGGCGCCGTCCGGCGAGGCGTACGGCCTCACCGGACGGCGCGAGAAGGGCAGGTGCGGTGCTCGTCGTGGCGTGATGAGTCACGACCCAAGGATCAGTAGGGACTCCACAGCGCCATTTGGGCGTCGTAACGCCACAGGGCATCCATGATGTCGATGTAGTAGAACTCTGCACCACACACGGACTGGCTCGGGTCGTTGCACGGGAAATCACCTATGATCCCTGCATAGATGATGCCCTTTGCTTCCACCGCGTCCTTGAAGTGCTCGCTGTCGGGCAGGGGCTGGTAGACCGGACCGCCACTGTCTCCCGGACCGGCCGTGGCCAGCCAGTCCTCGTTCACGGCGTAGACCATGGGGCCCGAGATCTGCCCATTCGGCTGCCTGGTCATGACGCCCGTCTGCTTGACGCGAGCGTTGCAGACCTCGCCGGTGCGGCTGCCGGAGGCGCACACCAGGTTGCCGGGGAAGGACCTGCTGGCGGAAACGACCGCCTTGGCAGTGGTCGATTTCGAGTCACCGGTCCACACGTACGGTGCCATCGGCGTCGTCGTCAGCGC
>NZ_JAYMHD010000009.1:0-941 GCF_035656535.1 Streptomyces sp. H51 | reverse complement strand
TACGAGGCGCTGCGTGCCTGGACGGCACGGGAGTTGACGTTCCGGTTCGTGTCGAACGTGGACGGCGCCGACCTGCACGAGGCCACCCGGGACCTGGACCCGGCGGAGACGCTGTTCGTCGTCGCGTCGAAGACGTTCACCACCATCGAGACCATCAGCAATGCCACCTCGGCCCGGTCCTGGCTGCTCGCGGGGCTCGGCGGCGACGAGAAGGCGGTGGCCCGGCACTTCGTCGCGCTGTCGACGAACGCCGAGAAGGTCACCGGCTTCGGCATCGACCCGGACAACATGTTCGAGTTCTGGGACTGGGTCGGCGGCCGCTACTCCTACGACTCGGCGATCGGCCTGTCCCTGATGATCGCCGTCGGCCCGGACCGCTTCCGGGAGATGCTCGACGGCTTCCGCATCGTCGACGAGCACTTCCGCAACGCCGAACCGGCCGCCAACGCCCCGCTGATCATGGGCCTGCTGGGCGTCTGGTACGGCAACTTCCTGGGCGCCGAGTCGCACGCCGTGCTGCCCTACAGCCACTACCTGTCGAAGTTCACCGCCTACCTCCAGCAGCTGGACATGGAGTCCAACGGCAAGTCGGTGCAGCGCGACGGGGAGCCGGTGGACTGGCAGACCGGGCCGGTGGTGTGGGGCACGCCGGGCACCAACGGGCAGCACGCCTACTACCAGTTGATCCACCAGGGCACGAAGCTGGTCCCGGCCGACTTCATCGGCTTCGCCCGGCCGGTGGCCGAGCTCGGCGACGGGCTGAAGGCGCAGCACGACCTGCTGATGGCGAACTTCTTCGCGCAGACGCAGGCCCTCGCCTTCGGCAAGACGCCGGACGAGGTCCGCGCGGAGGGTGTTCCGGAGGAACTGGTCGCGCACAAGACGTTCCAGGGCAACCACCCGACCACCACGATCCTGGCGCGGGAGATCACCCCGTCCGT
>NZ_JAYMHD010000008.1:0-551 GCF_035656535.1 Streptomyces sp. H51 | reverse complement strand
GAAACGACCGCCTTGGCAGTGGTCGATTTCGAGTCACCGGTCCACACGTACGGTGCCATCGGCGTCGTCGTCAGCGCGACGTCGCTGACCGGGTCACGCGCCACCACCTCGCCGGCCTTGCTGCCGTCGTCCTGCCTCCTCGCGCTGTGGAGGACCCCGCAGTGCGCCGCTGTCATTTCCCGCTGCTGCCCGTCGGGGAGGAACACCCCGAAGCCCATGGTGCAGTTGGTCAGTCTGGAGCCGGCGAGGTAGGGAGCGCGTGCGTCGTACGCGCGGCAGACACCGAACTGGCCACGGTCGTCCCTGGGACAGGGATTGGCCCACATGGCGGTATCGGCAGCGCCCTTCGCACTCCCGCCCGCCGCCGACACACCCGTCCCCGGGTTCTCCGGATCGGGCTCGGGATCCTCCGGCTGGATCTCCACGGGATCCGGGTCGATGTCCACATCGACCCGGGAGTTCTTCACCAGCTCACTCATCGTCGGACCGGAATCGTCCGGGGGGTTCGACGCCACCTGGACATCCAGCCCGCTGCCATCGACACGCGGGGC
>NZ_JAYMHD010000007.1:0-777 GCF_035656535.1 Streptomyces sp. H51 | reverse complement strand
CCCTGTAAGGAGCCGACGTGATCAAGGTCGTCCGGGGAAACCCCACCCCCGAGGAACTCGCCGCCGCCCTCACGGTGCTGATGTCCGCGGCCGGCACCGCCGGCACCGGTCCGGCACCCCGCCCTGCCGGTGCCTGGGGCTCGCCCCGCTCCCTGCTGCGCACGTCGCGCACCTACGGCCCCGCCGGCTGGCACGCCTCAGCCCTCCCCCTGTGAACGTTCGATCGGAGTGACCATGAATGCCCTGCGACAGCGCGCGGACCTGGGCGGTGCGGCCGCACCGCCCCGACTGCGAGTGGTGATCGCCAAACCCGGACTCGACGGTCACGACCGCGGCGCCAAGGTGATCGCCCGTGCCCTGCGCGACGCCGGCCACGAAGTGATCTACACCGGCCTGCACCAGACCCCGGAGCAGATCGTCGCCGCCGTCATCGCCGAGGACGCGGCCGTGCTGGGCCTGTCCATCCTCTCCGGCGCCCACCTGACGATCGTGCGGCGCGTGATCGAGCTGCTGGCCGAGGAGGACGCGAGCGACGTCCGCCTGCTGGTCGGCGGCATCATCCCGGACGCCGACGTCACCGAACTGGAGGCCATGGGCGTGGACGCGGTGTTCACCCCCGGCGCGGGCATCGGCGGCATCGTCGAGACCGTCGACCGGCTCGGCGCGGCCCACGCCGACGTGCTGGAGGCGGCATGCTGACCAAGGTGCTGATCGCCAACCGTGGTGAGATCGCTGTCCGTGTCGCCCGGGCCTGCCGGGACGCCGGTATCGCGAGCG
>NZ_JAYMHD010000006.1:0-1180 GCF_035656535.1 Streptomyces sp. H51 | reverse complement strand
CCCGGCTGGCGGCGGCGTTGACGCCGGAGGTGGACGCGGTGCTGGCCCGGCATCCGCTGCGGGAGCTGGTCACCGCCTCCGAGCCGCTGGAGCTGCTGGTGGAACGCGAGCGGGCGCTGTACGGCGCCTGGTACGAGTTCTTCCCCCGCTCCGAGGGCACCCCCGAGCAGCCGCACGGCACCTTCCGCACCGCCGCCCGCCGCCTCCCGGCGATCGCCGCGATGGGCTTCGACGTCGTCTACCTGCCCCCGGTCCACCCCATCGGCACCACCTTCCGCAAGGGCCGCAACAACACCCTCTCGGCCGGCCCCGACGACGTCGGCGTGCCCTGGGCCATCGGCTCCCCCGAGGGCGGCCACGACGCCGTCCACCCCGCCCTGGGCACCATCGAGGACTTCGCCTTCTTCGTCGGCCGGGCCCGCGAGCTCGGCCTGGAGATCGCCCTGGACTTCGCCCTGCAGTGCTCCCCCGACCACCCCTGGGTCGCCAAGCACCCCGAGTGGTTCCACCACCGCCCCGACGGCACCATCGCCTACGCCGAGAACCCGCCCAAGAAGTACCAGGACATCTACCCCCTCGCCTTCGACGCCGACATGGACGGCCTGATCGCCGAGACCCTGCGGGTGCTGCGCCACTGGACGGCACACGGCGTGCGCATCTTCCGCGTGGACAACCCGCACACCAAACCGGTCGTCTTCTGGCAGCGGGTGATCGCCGAGACCAACGCCACCGACCCCGACGTGATCTTCCTGGCCGAGGCGTTCACCCGCCCGGCGATGATGCACACCCTCGCCCAGACCGGCTTCCAGCAGTCCTACACCTACTTCACCTGGCGCAACACCAAGCAGGAACTCACCGAGTACCTCACCGAGCTGTCCGGGGAGGCGGCCGCCTACATGCGGCCCAACTTCTTCGTCAACACCCCCGACATCCTCCACGAGTACCTCCAGCACGGCGGCCGCCCCGCCTTCGAGGTCCGCGCCGTCCTCGCCGCCACCCTCTCCCCCGCCTGGGGCGTCTACTCCGGCTACGAACTGTGCGAGAACACCCCCCTGCGCGAGGGCAGCGAGGAATACCTCGACTCCGAGAAGTACCAGCTCAAACCCCGCGACTGGGACACCGCCGAACGCGAGGGCCGCACCATCACCCCCCTCATCACCCGCCTCAACGACATCCGGCG
>NZ_JAYMHD010000005.1:27335-79218 GCF_035656535.1 Streptomyces sp. H51 | reverse complement strand
CTCGGCGCCGTCGCCGCCGAACTCAACAGCCGCCCACGCAAAACGCTCGGCTGGGAAACCCCAGCCGAGCGTCTGTCTAAACTGCTCGCGGCTTGATCAACTCACCGCGTGTTGCGACGACCCCTTTAATTCGCCTTTCCAGGGGGCCCTTCGACATCGTGCCCGGTGAGGCACTGGCGGAGGATACGAGATTCGAACTCGTGAGGGGTTGCCCCCAACACGCTTTCCAAATGTTCGTATGGGGGTCCGGCGGGGGTCGTGGGCGTCCTGACCTGCGGCGGAGCGTTCAGGGCGGCCTTGTCCGGACGGGGCTGGATGGGGGTGAACGCAACCAGAACTGCAACCATGCGGCCCGGGTAACGGGTGGGACGGTGGCGGTAGAGCGGTCAGCCGGCGTCCACAGAGCGGCCGGCTCACTCCCCGCTCCGCGCACCTGGGCCGGCCGCCCAACGATCTGCCCGCCTGTATACTCATCCCTCGAAAGTGCTTGCCCCTGGGCTTGCGCGAAGTTTTTCGGTGGCCATAGCGGTGGGGAAACGCCCGGCAACATTCCGAACCCGGAAGCCAAGCCTGCCAGCGCCGATGGTACTGCGAGGGGGACCTCGTGGGAGAGTAGGTCGTCGCCGATCTTTGTTTGAGGGCCGCTCCGCCTCGCGGGGCGGCCCTCGTCGTTTATTCGTGAGTGTCGTCGTAGGGGCCGAGGAAGCGCTCGCCGTTGAAGTGCACCATGTGTGTCTCGTCCTCCGCGACCCAGACTTCCGTTTCCCACGCGATATCGGCTGCGAACCGGCGGAACTTCATCTTCGTCGGGAAAGCAGTGACGAAGACCAGTCCCGGGCGCGCTCCCTCGAAGAGCTTCTTGAGCTGCGCGACCCGCAGACCGTTGACTGGCCCGGTCGAGGTGACTGCCTCTACAAGCACCAGCCAGTCCCTCTCCGTGTAGTGAATGACCACGTCAGGCATCTTGCCGTGAGCATCCACGACCACGCCGAGCTCGGCGAGGTACTCGCGTTCGTTGACGATCCACTTGGAGCCCGTATCGCCCAGGTAGACGACCGTGCCTCCCGGGGTGAACTGCGATGCGAAGCGTTCGACGACAGCCCCGATGAGTTCGCTGTGCTCGCCAGGGCTGAGCTCGACCTCCCTCCCGTTGGGAAGCCTGACGGGGACTCGATGAACCGACCTCTCGGCAGCCCAGAGCTCGATCAGCTTCTCCCATTCGGTGTGGAATTCGTCAAGCGAGTCCTGCCATTTCGAAGTTCCGTAGGTCGTTAGCGCCCTTATAGCCAGCTGGCTCGGGTGGTATCGGTTGTTCTTATCGTTTGTGGCCCGTCCAGGGACGTCGGAATTCTTGACGAGGATGCCGGCATCGATGAGCTGGTGGACGGATTCCTTGCGCACTGACTCGCGGCTGTTAGGGGCGTACCTGCTCGGGTCCTTCGTCCCTTTCGGGATGTCGGGGTAGTGGGCGACCATCCAATCCATGCACTCGGTGATGCCGAGGGTGTTGGAGCTCGCCTCCGTCCATTCCTGATCCGGGCGAAGGTCGAGCATTGCAAGCAGGACCAGCGCGGTCCGGGTGTTCTGCTGCTTCTGAGGCATCCCTATGGCGGCGAGAATATCCCTCGCCTCTTCGAGCTTCTTTTCTTGCTGTGCCTTTGTCACTCGCTGGCCCTCCCCAGTCACATCGATGCAGTGAGTGTGGCTCAGGCTACAGGGCATCGGGGAGCGCACTGCCAGTCGAGGGGGCCCATCTTGAGGGACGTCAACTTTCAGCCATGTCGACCTTGATCAGCCATTCTGCGGCGGTACTCGTGGACCCTACGCTTCGCCGGACGAGACGGTCTCCTCCAGCTCCAGATGACGTTCGACGAGGTCGTCGAGCTTCTCTTGATCGGGCCACCCATCCTCTATCCACTCGCCACCGATTGCTTGCAGCTGGGCCTCGCTTGGGTAGCGGAGGCTCCGTAGGTCGGTCGCGTTCACCTGGGTGTGGCCGCTGAACCGACGAATGAGCCGGTCTAGCAGGGTGGAGTTGAGCCAGAAACAGAGACCGCGTGCGACGTCCTTGGGGAGTCCGGCCCCTGCCCTGTGGAACACGTTTACGTGATTCTCGAATCCAATCCGAGGGCCGGGGGTCACTTCCGGATCGAATACGGTAGCGACCACTCGGCGCTTCTCCTCTTTGGAGGAGAGGCGTTTCACCACAACGTAATACCCGGATGGGAAAGTCATCTTATGAGTGTCTGGGGTGAGCATGATCGCATTGTTTTTCTTGGCGCCGGGCACAGGCCAATAGATTCCGCCGTTACGCATGTGAAGCGGATAGATGAGGGGAACCGTGCCCTCCTCCGGGTCGGCTCGCAGGTGCTCTTTGGAGCGGAAGTCCACAACGCGCCCCGTCGAAACCTGGCAGTCAATTTGTGTGAGAGTTGCGGGAAGGTTGGCATGGGTAGCCGCGAGCTGTGCGTCTTCCTCATCTGCGCTGATGTGGATGAAGTGCTCGCCGTCTTCCGGATTCACCATCTCGCTGTACTCCACCGAGCGGCTGCGGATTACACCGCCGTAGCTGTGACTTGAGGAAACGATGATGGATCCTCGGTCGGATGTGTCGGTGCGCGTTGCCGAGAAGATCACGTTCTCCTGGAGCACGTCCGTATCGGCGAATACCTTATTTCGCGATTCAAACAGGTGCACGCGGTCAATGTGCATGCGGTCCAGAAGATACTTGCGGAACGGTCGGAAGTAAGGGCCGTTCGCAAAACTCCGGGGCGTGATGGCGACGAGCTGGCCGCTTGGGGCAAGGAGGTGAATCCCCAGTGCCATGAATGCCGAATAGAGGTTCGAGGTCTCTGTGCAGGCCGCAGCAACTGCCCTGCGCTCACGTGAGTTGGCGGCCAGCTTCTTGTAGGGGGGGTTCATGACTACGAGGTCGAACGGACCCCGATCCTCACCGAACAGTCCTGCATCCTCGGTCGCCCAAGTGATGAAGTCGTCCTTCACCAGGGTGGTCTCGACCCTTCCGCCGGCCGCTTGGGCCGTGCTCGCGCAGTCTTCCAACGTTGCAGAGAGGGTCTTGTGAAGCTGTGGATCGTTCTCGCATACGGTCACGTTGATCTGGGCTTGTGGGTGTTCGCGGAGGATGCGCGATACGACCGAGGCGGTCAGAGACCCCGCCCCAGCACCGGGGTCGAGGAGCCGAATCGAGGCTGCGCCGTCTAGCCGCGCCAGCGAGGCAATGAAGTCCGCAGCGGGGGCAGGCGTGAAGTACTGACCGCGCTTCGCACGCTCCTTGGGGTCAAGAGCCGAAGATGACTCCTGCCTCCTCGCTTCCGTGCGGGTCACAAGATCCGTTTCCGCTGCTGCTACCTCTGCTACCTCTGCTGCCATGGGCACAGCGTAGCCAGATCGCGCCGGATCCGATGAGCCTGTGGAAAACCCTTCGGGTGATCGCTTCTACCGGATGCACGGCTGCTCGCCGAGGGCTGCAAAGTGGAGCGCGAAGCTGTCGGTCAGACTTGCGGACGCGGCCTTTACCTTGGTCGGGGTAGCGAGGGGCGGGAAGCCAATAATCCCGGATTCGGTCTCTGCCCCATTCCCTGGATGAGGAGAAAGGGACGCGGCTCGCCGCGGTTGTCTGACTACAGCTCGCGCAGGCCGGTCAGGACTCGCCCGATGAGCATTGGGGCGGCTTGCTGACCGCCGGAGCCGGGCTCAGCAAGGGTGCTTCTGGGACGAGCGGGAACCTCTGCCCAGACGACCTTTCCTGGGTATGGCTGTGTGGGGGAGTAGCCCCAGCGGCTGGCCATGGCCTGGATGAGGACGAGCCCGCGGCCCCCGCCGGCGCTGGCGTCATGTGGGCGAGGTGCCGGCGGTCGTGGGTCGGGGTCGCTGATTGCGAGGATGACGCCGTAGTCGATGGGCCAGAGCATGAGCCTGATCGTGCCGAGGTCGGTGGATTCGGACGTGTCCGTCGGCTGGGCGTGCGTGATGGCGTTGGTGGCGAGCTCCGAGACGAGGAGTCGGGCGACTTCGATGCCCTCATTAGGGAAGTGCCAGCGCTGGAGGATGTCGACGGTGTGGCGGCGGGCCCAGGCAACAGCGTTGGGTGTGGCGGCGAGGGTCAGTTCACTGACGGGCGGCGGGACCTGGTTCATGTGGGTGGCTCCCTCGGCGGTATGGCCGGGCGGGTGCGGGGCGCCGTGGCGTAGGTGGAGGCCCGCGAGTCCGAGGCAGGCAAGGGGGCGTCCCGGACTCGCGGGCTGCTTGAGGGGGCTACTTCGTGGCGACGACGTAGACGCTTCCCCAGCGGCGCTTCGGGTTGGCCATGGTGGGGTCGAACGTCCAGGGTTCGACGGTGGTGAAGCCGACCTCGGTGAAGAGCTGGACGAGTTTCTCGTGGTCGTAGGCCCACAGGTGCGGGGTGTAGGTGGGGTCGTCGTCCTGGTCGCGGAAGACCAGGTTGACGAGGTCAAGGCGGGTGTTGATGTCGCTGCGGCAGTCGCGCTTGGAGTACCAGCGTTCGATCGTCTCGTCGTCGAGCGGGCTGGGGTACTGGTTCAGGGCGAAGGCGGCGTCGGGTACGCCGGTGATGATCCGGCCGCCCGGCACGAGCACGCGATGGGTCTCCCGGACGTAGTGCTTGGCCGAGCGGGGGTAGTCGATGTGCTCCAGGAAGTGCTCGGAGAAGATCTCGTGGGTGCTGCAGTCCTGGAGGGGAATGCCCTCGCGGATGTCCCAGAGAAGGTCGGCCGGCGGTACGAGGTCGATGTTGAAGAAGCCGTCGATGTGATGCGCCCCGCCACCGATCTGGACCTTCCCAGGCTTGTCGTCGATCCAGCCGTTGGGCCAGGCGCGTCGGCTGGCGTGGTGGTAGCGGTGGAGTTCGATCTCCTTGGCGGCAGCCCGGAGGGTGCGGGCGAGCCCGTGGGCGGTGGCGGGGTCGGCGAGGATTGCGTGGATCTGCTCGCCGAGGAGGTCGGCGGAGGGCATGCCGGAGGGACTCATCACGGTCTCCTGCGTGTGAGGTTGCGAGGTGAGGGGGCTGCGGATAGCGGCGGTGGGGATCAGGCGACGCTGGGCGCGGGGGAGGCGGTCCACTGGTTGTTGCGCATGAGGGTGTACTTGATGTCCACCAGCCGCGGAGCGATGGTCAGCGAGAGTTCTTCGGCCGGGTGGAGATGGCCGGCGTCGTCTTGCTCGGCGCGCCAGATGCGGTAGTCGAGGTTTAGGCCGGGGCTGTGTAGCGAACGGTGGAACTCGGTCGGTTTCTTCAGCGGCGTCCGGCGGTGAGCCGGCCGTCGAAGGTGATGTCGAAAGCTTGGAGTGCGGCCTTCCAGCGCATGGTCCAGCGTTTGCGTCCGGTGCCGGTCGGGTCCAGGCTCATGACGGCCAGGTAGACGCACTTGAGGGCGGCCTGGTCGGTGGGGAAGTGCCCCCGGGCCCGGACGGCCTTGCGGATCCGCGCGTTGATGCTCTCGATCGCGTTGGTGGTGCAGACGATCTTGCGGATCTCCACGTCGAGCCGGAGGAAGGGCACGAACTCCGCCCAGGCCGCCTCCCAGAGCCGGACGATCGCCGGATACTTCCCGCCCCAGGCGTCGGTGAACTCCACGAACCGCTCCAGGGCGGCGTCCTCGGTCGGAGCGGTGTAGACCGGCCTGAGCGCCTTCGCGATCTTCTCCCAGTCCTGCCGGGCCGCGTAACGGAAGCTGTTCCGTAGCAGGTGGAGCCGTACGGAAACAAGGTGTCGCCTTCTGTGGTGTGCCTCGTTGACCTGGTATGGCGTTGTCGGAGGGGAAGCACGGTCGACTCGCCGTGCGGTTCGAGGTGTTGTTGCCACATCTGGACGAGCGGCAGCGGAGGCTGCTGCTGGCCACCGAGGCGAGACTGCTGGGGCACGGCGGTGTCCGGGCGGTCGCACGGGCCGCGGGGGTGAGCGAGACCACGGTCCGCAGGGGAGTCTTCGAGTTGGAGGCGGGCGAGACCACGGCGTCCGCGGGGCGGACCCGGAGGCCAGGCGGGGGCCGCAAGCGTGCGGAGCAGGTCGATCCGGCTCTGCTGCCCGCGCTGTTGGCGCTGGTCGAGCCGGATGAGCGGGGCGATCCGATGTCGCCGCTGCGGTGGACGACGAAGTCGTTACGGATCCTCGCGGACGAGCTGACGGGCCAGGGCCATCCTGTCTCGGCGATGACGGTGGGCAGGCTGCTGAAGGACAACGGATTCAGCCTCCAGGCCCAGGCCAAGACCTTGGAGGGCGAGCAACACCCGAACCGGGACGCCCAGTTCCGCTACATCAACGAGCAGGTCAAACGACACCAGGCCGACGACGAGCCCGTCATCAGCGTGGACACGAAGAAGAAGGAGATGCTCGGCCAGCTGCCGAACCCCGGTCGGCAGTGGCGCCCGAAGGGTGACCCGGTCCGGGTCGATGACCACAGCTTCTTCTCCGGGCCGGCGGGCGCCATCCCTTATGGTCTACGATCTTTCGGCGGACACCGGCTGGGTCAACGTTGGCGTGGATCACGACACCTCGGTCTTCGCGGTCGCCTCGATCCGCCGCTGGTGGCAGGCCCGGGGCCGCCATGACTATCCGCGGGCCAGCCAGCTGTTGATCACCGCGGACGCGGGTGGCTCCAACGGCTACCGCTACCGCCTCTGGAAGGCGGAGCTAGCCGAATTCGCCGCCGAGACCGGGCTGGCAGTCACTGTCTGTCACTTCCCTCCCGGCACCTCGAAGTGGAACAAGATCGAGCACCGACTCTTCTCCCACATCACGATGAACTGGCGGGGCCGCCCGCTGACCAGCCACGAAGTTGTCGTCAACGCCATCGCGGCGACGAAGACCCGCAGCGGACTGCGGGTCGAAGCCGAACTCGACACCGGGCGCTACCCCCTGGGCATCGCGGTCAGCAAGGCCCAGCTGAAGAGCCTGCCGATCGAGTACCACGACACGCACGGCACCTGGAACTACACCGTCCGCCCCGACGGCCCCTGCGACGGCGAGCCCACACCCCTCACAGACCGTGACGCTGCCCGCCGACGGGTCCTCGACCTGTTGGCCGAGCCAGCCCTGACCGGGATGAGCCGCGAGGACCTGACCGCCCTGGCCGGCAAACTCACGCCCGAGCTGGGCCCGCTTCGCGAGGAACGACTGCACCGCAAGCGCGGCGGCCCGCGCCGCCACGGCGCCGGAGACAACAAGCGCCCGGTCCTCACCCCCGCGGACCGCATCCTGCTGAGCGTGATCTACCTCCGCCACGTGTGCTCGCAGAACCTCCTCGCCGAGATGCTGGGTCTGTGCCAGCGCACCCTCGGCCCGTCCATCAAGGAGATCCGACGCCTCCTCCAGGAACACAGCATCTCCATCACGCCCACCACGCTGTGCTTTTCAAGCAGCCAGGAGCTCGAGGATTTCGTAAGCTCCGGGACCCCGGTCACCGCCCGCCTCCAGCGCACCCACCACCTGGCCGACCCTGCCCTGACCGGCATGGACCGCACCGAACTGGCCTCGCTCATCGACCAGTTGTCGCTTCAGCAAGCCGCCTTGATCGAGCGGCGCCGCCACCAGCATCGGGGCGGACCACGCCAGCCCGGCACCCGCGGCGGCGTCTTCCGGCAGAAGATCACCGATGCCGAACGCCTCCTGGCCGCAGTCCTCTACGAGCGCAAGCTCGGCACCCGACAAGTCCTGGCAGACGCCTTCGGCGTCAGCCTCGGCACCCTCAACAACGCGCTCAGAGACGCCCAACCCGTCCTCCGCGAAGCCGGAATCACCCTGCCTCCCGCCCCGACCCGCTTCGCCACCGGCGCCGAACTGCTGGCATCCATCGACAGCAACACGCCGACAGGTTGATTCTTTACGGCTCCGGTGAACGACGCAGGTCTGGACGATCGTCGCAGGCCAGGCGGTATTCGCGGCGTCCGGGAGGCCGGTCAGGCCGTCACAGACCAGCATCAGGACATCGGCCGCGCCGCGGTTCTTGATCTCGGTCAGGACCTGGAGCCAGTACTTTGCGCCTTCAGCGCCGTCGCCGATCCACAGGCCCAGGATGTCCCTGTGCCCCTCGGCGGTGACCGCCACCGCCATGTAGACGGGCCGGTTGGCGACCTGCCCGTCCCTGACCTTCACGTTCACACAGTCGATGAAGACGACCGGGTAGACGCTGTCCAGCGGGCGGTTCTGCCATTCCGTCATGCCGGCCATCACGCTGTCGGTGATCGTGGACTTGGAGATCTCCGTGCCATACACCTCGGCGAGATGCGCGGAGATCTCCCCATGCGTCAGCCCCTTCGCAGACAGCGACAGGACCATCTCGTCCACCCCGCCCAGACGCCGCTGCCGCTTCTTGACCAGCTGAGGCTCGAAGGACCCGGCCCGGTCCCGCGGCACCGCGATCTCGACCGGCCCCGACTCGGTGATCACGGTCTTGGAGCGGTGCCCGTTGCGGTAGTTCTCCCGACCGCCCTCGGCCCGCTCGCCGGGCTCGTGCCCCAGATGATCGGTGAGCTCGCCCTCCAGGGCGGATTCCAGCACCCGCTTGGTCAGCTGCTGCAGGAGGCCGCCCTCCCCCGTGAGCTTCACCCCACCGGCCTGAGCCCGGGCAACCAATTCGGCGACCAGCCCGTCATCCACGGCGCTCGTCCCGCTCACAGAGGCCTTTCCGGCCTCGGTGTCACTCGTCACGTCAGTCATCAACTGTCGCTTCCGGCACGGGAGTTACACCACTTACCGGGGTCTGTTCCGTAGTCGGTGGTGACGGAGGGTCTGGTCAGCCCAGGAGGATGCGGTGGCGGAGGAGGGGGAAGCTCGCGCGGCCGTACATCTGGCGCTTAATCAGCTTGGTTTTGTTGTTGACGCCTTCGGTGCCGCCGTTGTGGTGGGGCAGGGTGAGGGCGGCGTCGACTGCGGCGCGGTCCTTCTCGAGGCCCCGGGTGAAGGCATGCAGGTGGGGCAGGTCCTCGGCCTGGACCGAGGTGATCCAGGTGCTCAGCAGGGCGGCGTTGCCATCGGCGGGATCCAGCAGCACGGCGAAGCGGTGGATGAGGTCGGCCAGAGCGGTCATCTCGTGGCAGGCGGTGCGGGCGGCCTCGATGCGTTCCCGCTGGTGGTCCTTGAGACGATCGGGGCGCGTGAGTAGGTAGCGGGCGAGGCGCCGGGGCGAGAGTGCGGGCCGGTCGGCCTCGACGCGGCCCTGGTTGATGTAGCGGACGAGGAGGTTCGAGCTGCCGGTGTAGCCCAGTTCCCTGATCTCCTTCAGGAGATGGGTGACGGGGACGGCCGGGTTCTCCAGCCGGCGTCGGCGCAGGTGATCGCGGTAGGGGTCCACGAGGGTGGGCCGGTACTTGGGGGCGCGGATGAGGCGCTCGGGTTCGGCCACGCGGTCGTAGCGCTTGACGGTGTTGAGAGCCAGGTTCAGGCGGCGCGCGCACTCCAGAAGTCCGACTCCGCGCTCGCGCAGGGCGTGGACCTGCTGCCAGCGCTCGCGGGTGGTGGCAGCCTGTCTCCCCTTGGCCGGGGGCGGGCCCGCTTTCGCCCAGCAGGTGCTGTGTGCGGCCACTTCTTTGCGGACGGCCTCGGCGAGGTTGTGCCACAGGTGCCAGCGGTCGCTGATCTGGACCGCGTCGGGCAGGGCTCGGCGGACCGCCTCGGCGTAGGTGGCCGATCCGTCCCGGCACACGGCCCCGATGCCCGGATGTCCACGCAGCCAGGCTTCCAAAGTGGCGGCTTCGCGGCCGGGCAGTACCTCGATTCGCTCACCGGTCTCGGCGTTGATGATGATCGTGGCGTAGCTGTGCCGGCGCCGCAGGGCGAAGTCGTCGACCCCGATCACCTGCGGGATCTGCACCTCCGGCACGGGCACCCGCCGCAGCAGCCGCAGGGCGGAGGCGTACGACACGGGCACGGCCAGGGATCGGGCGACTCGCGCGGACGCCCGGCCGCATAACTCCTTGACCAGCTCGGAGAGCTGGCCGGTCAGGCGTGTGGTGCGGCGCTGATGGCGCTCCAGGAGCCCGGGGACCTGCTCTCGGAAGGTCTGCCGCCTGCAGCCCAGGACCGGACAGACCAGCCGTCGTATCCTCACCCGGACCACGACCTGTCGGCCGTCGACCGGCACATCCCGCACCGTCCGGCCGTGATACCCGTGGACCCTCCCCGTCACCACCCCGCACACCGGACAGGGAACGGGAACATCCCGGGTCCGAGCCGAAACCCGGACTATCTCGCCACCGTCCGCCACATCCTCGATGACCAACGCCGACAACCCCGAAAGTTCGCATCATGCACGCTCGATGATCACAGGCAAGCACTCACCGTCACCACCGACTACGGAACAGACCCACTTACCGTACAGACCCCCTGTCGGCAACCGACTTCGGGGCCGCCGCGTGACTCGAGCCTCCGCACCGAAGTCCCGCCAGCCCAATGGAGCCTCGTCCATCTTTCAGGGCAAGGACGGCCGTTGGCACGGCTATGTCACCGTCGGGACCAAGGACAACGGCAAGCCCGACCGGCGCCACGTCAGCCGCAGGACCCGCCACGAGGTCACCAAGCTCGTACGCGAGTTGGAACGGCAGCGCGACAAGGGCACGGTCCCCAAGGCGGGCCAGAGCTGGACACTGGGCAGCTGGCTGACGCACTGGGTGGAGGACATTGCCGCCGCGCACGTCTCGGAGAACACCATCGACGGCTACCGCGTCGCGGTGAACCACCACCTCATCCCCGGCCTCGGCGCCCACCGCCTGGAGAAGCTCGAACCCGAGCACCTGGAGCGCTTCTACAAGAAGATGCAGGACTCCGGCAGTGCCGCAGGCACCGCTCACCAAGTCCACCGCACCGTGCGCACCGCACTCAACGAGGCGGTCCGCCGCGCCCACCTTTCTGCCAACCCAGCCGCGATCGCCAAAGCCCCGCGCCTGGAGGAAGAAGAGGTCGAGCCGTACACGGTCGAGGAGATCCAGCGCCTCCTCGCCGAAGCGGGCAAGCACCGCAACACCGCCCGCTGGGTCATCGCGCTCGCCCTCGGCCTGCGCCAGGGCGAGGTCCTCGGTATGCAGTGGGACGACGTCGACTTCGAGCTCGGCGTCATCCGCGTACGCCGTGGTCGGCTGCGGCCCCGCTACAAGCACGGCTGCGGCGACCGCTGCGGACGCAAGCCCGGCTTCTGCCCTCAGAAGATCAACACCCGGCGCGAGACGAAGAACGCCAAGTCCCGTGCCGGTCAGAGGCCCATCGGCGCCCCCGACGAACTCCTCCAGCTCCTGCGCCAGCACAAGGAGGAGCAGGCACGTGAGCGAGCCCGGGCCCGTGACCTGTGGACGGAGAAGGGGTACGTGTTCACGTCGCCCACTGGCGAGCCCCTGAATCCGAACACGGACTACCACAAGTGGAAGGAGCTGCTGAGGGCCGCAGGCGTCCGAGATGCCCGCCTTCACGACGCCCGCCACACTGCGGCGACGGTCCTGCTCATCCTCGGCGTCCCCGACGCGGTCGTCGACGCCATCATGGGCTGGGAGCCCGGCAAGTCCGCCCGAATGCGCCGCCGCTACCAGCACCTGACCAGCCGCGTCCTCAAGGACACTGCTGCCAAGGTCGGCGGCCTCCTGTGGGGCACGGACCAGACTCCGAAAAGTGCTGCGTCGGAGGCTGGCCAGAGCCCCGTCCCTGCCGAACTGGTGGTGTACGTTGCCCGCCTCGGCGAGCGACGGGTTCCCTTCCTTCACCGTGAGCACGCCGACGAGGTCGTCGCACGGTGGAGCGAGGACTGGCCCGACCACACGGCCGAGGTCGAGGGATGGGACCGCTGGCGCTGGGAACAGCAGGACCCCGACGGCGCGAGCGCCATCCGCGACCGCGTGCCGGAGCGGGCCGTGGTCTTCCACGCCCGAGCTCTGTTCCTCCCCGGTGGCGACCGCGCGGCGACAGGACTCCCCGAGCAGTGGCCGGTGCCGGCCTGGGGCTTCGAGACCGACCGCTACACCGACCGCGCCTCGGCCTGGCGCACGGCTCGCCGCCCCGGCTCGGGCCAGGAGGTCGAGGCCCAGGTGCGAGGCACGGATAAGGCGGCCGTCAAGGCTGCCTTCGCCGAGGCTTGCGCACAGGCTGTGGACCGCGCCCGGCATCCGGGGAAGTACGGCGACACCGACGAGTGGTGACCTTGAGGGTGGCCGAACCACTGCGTGGTTCGGCCACCCTCAAACGTTCAGGCCCCAGGTTTCCCGTCCAGTACGCCCAGGTCAGAAGGGCGCCGCTGGTGGGGCCTCACCGTCAAAGCTCCGCGGGGCGGACTGACCGGAAGCGACGCTTCTGTTCATCCGCTCCCCACGGCTCCGCATAGTGCATCTCAGCCAGGACCGTCCGCAGGTCGGTGTGTTCGAAGTGGCCCTTGTCGGACAGGTGGATGATCACGCCCACCAGCTCGCGATACGTCCGCAGGCGGCCCACCTCGAGCCCGTATCCGTCCCAGTGCTCTGCCGGACGGCACCGATAGTGGTGCACCACCCACTGGGCGCGGGGTGGAATGTCGCGTGGATTGATGCTGTGGGCTTCGAAGTCATTGGGTTCGGCAGCGGCGATCCGCTCTCGCCGGCCCCGCTCGAACGCCTCACGGGCTTCCTGTGCCTTCTTGTGCTCGCCGCTGCTGAGCGACAGCTCGCCCTCGCCCGGGGCGACCTCTTGGCCGCACTGCTGGCAGTAGGCCGTGATCTCCGCAGTCAGCTGCCGTCGGGCTTCGCTGTACGGCTCGCCCGTCTCAGCCATCCGGGCTCGGATTTCCTGCTTGCGGGCGCGATCTCTGGTCATCGGGTGTCCTCGCTGACGGAGCCCCACACGCACCGTCGCACCACGGTTGACCTGGGCAAACAGCCTCGTGCGAGTCGGTGACCCTTGTCCTCGTCGCTACTGGCGGTGTGGGCGCGTCTGTAGCTCGGAAGCGGGCGCGCACGAGGCGCCACTACGGGCGGAGTATAGCGACACATGGCCTTGCGGCGCGCTGCTCGTCGAAGCGGTGCCGAGCTCGCCGTCGCGCGCTGGGCGGTCAGTTTTTTGTTAGGCGCAGCGCCAAAGCGCGAAGGGGGTGACGGCAACTGCAACCAAAACTGCAACCACACACGTCGAAGGGCCCCACTGCGAACAGTGGGGCCCTTCGACATCGTGCCCGGTGAGGCACTGGCGGAGGATACGAGATTCGAACTCGTGAGGGGTTGCCCCCAACACGCTTTCCAAGCGTATCTTCCGAAGACTGCGACAGACCTAGTCTGACCAGGGACGGAACCCGAGTCAAGCCACTTAGAGAAGACACAAGCGTCTTGTCTGTCAGGGGAGTTCGGAGTGTTCTGGCCAGGGCATGAAGAGACCCCCTGGCCATCGGCGAACCAGGGGGCCGGCATCGGTGTCTCGTCACTCACTCCAGAGAGTCAAGCCGCTCCCCTCGGCACTCGGCTACGTCTACCGCGGCCTTGGCTGAGTGACAGAGGAAGTGGAGCGCCTGTACCAACTCGGCCTTGATCACCTTGTCCTCTGTCACCAGGGCCATGGCACGCTCCACATCACCCTTGGCCACTCTCAGGATGTGATCTTCCCTGTCTTCTGCCAGAGCGGCCATGAGCCCTCCCGGTTGGCAGTAGCCACTCTTGCCCGACTCATCGGCCGGCATCCGTTGTAGCTGCACAATCTCACCTCTGTCTCGGTGTACCTCGGTATACCGAAGGTTACTCCGGATGCGAGGTATACGTCAGTGCACCGATGCTCTGATCATGGAGCTTGACAGGACACGGGCAGCATGGCCACAGATCAGGGATGTCATCCTCGGCCGGATCAAGGACGGGACGTACCCGCCCGGCTCCAAGGTGCCCTCTGTTATCCAAGTGGCCACAGAGTTCGGTGTCGCCAACTCGACAGCACAGAGAGCCATGGATGCTGTCAGGGCCCAGGGTCTCACCAGGTCTGAGAAGGGTATCGGCACGTTTGTCCTGTGACGTTTCTCCCGGGAATATTTGTCCGTAGGCGCACCCCGGGGGTAATGTAGGAAAAAGCCCTTTCCTGGGACCGCAGGGGCGCCGTCCTTTAATCGTGTACGGTTTTCAAGGTTTTAGCCCGCCCGCCCTCAAATGTGAAAAAAGTGAAAAAAGGGGGACATCCTCTGAGGGGTGTCCCAATTGTTTGATGAGCGGTAAGTCTCTATGACTCATGCCGCCGTTTTCCTTCTGACTTCCTTTTGCCCGAAATATCAAGCCAGCTGAGGTGTTCAGCCTGATTGCCAGCCGTCTTCGTTCGGGTAGCTAGTAATCGGTTCCTCTCCGTCTTCAGCCCAGCGCATTTTTTCAAGAGTGACAAGGGTGCGCAGTGCTTCTAGGTCCTCAGAAACCCTGTCTGTCAATTCCACGATCGGGATTCCGAGGTGATGAGCCATCACAACGACCTGCGCAGCACTCGGGGTCCTAGTGCCGTTCTCCCACCGATGAATACTATGAGGGTGGACGCCTACCTTTGCGGCCAGTTCCTCATGGCCCATGTTGAGAACCTTGGTTCGTCGGTATCGCCACTCTCGGCCGTTGTATACCTTGGCTACTATGGGCTTATCCATGATTACTCCTAAGGGATTGTGAGAGGGTATAAAGAATGCCCTGACCTTTTAGCGGGATGAACTAGGGAGCCAGGGCGAAATCTACCCGCGGTGCCGTAGCTAGGTAGTCTTGGATATCCTCGGAGAACACGAAGCGTTCGCCAGGGCCAGGGATACGGCTCGCACGGAAACGGTGGTGAAGTACAGCCTCCATGGCCACACCACCCCGGAGGACTGCCAGGACAGTAAAGCCGGGGCCGTACTCTCTCTCGAACTGTCTTCGGAGATCCTGAAACCTCTTCTTCAAAGTGTCCTTGGTGTTCGAGTATCCAATCTTGACTGTCTCGTCTGGTAGCAGCACCACGTAGCAGTAACCGGGAAAAATCTCCGCCCCGTGATAGGTGGCCGTTTGCCGGATGGTCTTTGTTCTTGAGCTGTAGAAGACCGAGAGGTGTTCATTGCACAATGGTATGCAGTAGTGTATTCCAGCTTCAGAACCGCACTGGATATCATCTTTGGTCCAACAACAAGACGCCATGACTACTCTCCCAAGTATTCTCCAAATAAAAAGGCCCCTCCTTCTGGGGGAGGGGCCAGTTAACTAACAAACATTGTTAGAAGTTATATCCACCAAGGAAATGGAAGAGAATAGGGGTCCCCTACCCCCAAACAATTGATTCGGGAGTAGAGGACCCTTACTCTCCGGGTATCCACCTGAGGTATCCGTAGAGTCCCGTTTAGGCATCTTGGCTAATGCCTTGGTCTTGGGAAGGGGCCTGGTGTTTCCACCACGTCAGAGGCTCAGCGACCATGAGCTTGACTCCAGAGAGGTTAGCTCTCTCCACCCTATTAATTAATCGGACACTCGGTTCTGGATCGCTAGGTCACAGGATCATCAGGAACGGTTCCATCTTGGTCAGAGGCTCTGTGGAACAGTGAGGCACGTCCCGGTGGGTGTGAATCGTGTTCCAAGGTTCTGCACTGCCGACGACAGGAATGTTTCTCCCCGATGTACGTCCTACGTCGCATCCCGACATAGCCCCGCTACGGGTCTCAGACAGCCATCTACGGGTCTTTTGGTCATCCTCCAGAGTGGAGTACCGAACGTTCAGAGGGAGGCTCTTAGGTCGCCATTCATCCGGTACGCAGGTCTCCTGTGATCCCTCTGAGGTATGAGCCTCGGTAATCCACCAAGGGCTTGCAACAACGTCCCCACGTATGCTCTCTTCCTCCACAGTCAACTTCAAGGCTTTGTCCGGAGCAGGAATGCTCCAGCGGAAGTACTTTTCCCCGTTCCTCTGGCGCTCTCTGGAAAGTGCACGATTTTTGTTCTGGCGCTTCTCTCCGCACCTCGGGTGATCGGGATTGGTAGAGGGGTTCCTTCCTCGCTTACCTATTGGCCGACTATGAATCCATTCCTCTCCGCATTCACAGGTCAACTTCACTTGCTTGACTGCGCTCATGTTCTCTCCCTGGGCAAAAGAAAAGGCCCCGATGAGATACCGGGGCCTTACTGGTGTTCGTCTTCAGTTGTCGTATTGTCTATTCGAGTTCTGCCGTCAGATATTCTGCCATAACAAAGGAAACGGCTTCCTCTGCCTCATTTTTGTGTACCTCTGCTGCCATGGCATACAGGAAGACTGCTGTCTCTAGGGGAAGCTTCCCAAGGTCCACTGCGGGGACCAATTCCCACGCCAGATCTGACAGTGCCATGTCCGTGGCTTCCGGGCACGGATCCTCTCTGGAGTCTTCCTGGGGAATCTCCGGGGCTGCCTCGGGCACCGTTCCGTCAAGGCGGTAGTCCATCACGTCGGAAAGGCAGCCTGCCAGGAACTCCTCTATGCCGGTTACCGCGCCACCGGACGTGGCTTGCAGGATGTCAGTAGCCGTGTCGAGTGACAGCCTCCCCCTGTCGGTTTCCATGACCAGGGCCGGCGCAAGCCGGTACACCACGTTCAGGACTGCCAATCCCCAAGCGTTGTCCGTGTCACTCATTTTCTCCCCCTTCACTGCACCCAACAACGGGTATTAGGTCGGTTGTTCCCTGACGGCGTGTTGGTTGGTGTGGGTCCGGTCACAGTGCCTCAGTGCCAGCACTGCTGATATCAGTTAGTACCGGTCCCCGAGCCCCTGGACTGCATCCACGGCCCTGGTAGTGGCCATGTCTGCCCCGTACCTTCGGAGCATGGCGGGGGACTTCCATCCGCGGATGGTCATGATGTGTTCTCCCGAGACTCCAGCCGCTTTCAGGTCATCGGCCCAGGTATGGCAGAAAGAGTGAGGAGATACGGCGGAAGGGTCGTATCCAGCTTCCTCGGCCCACTTCTTCACCAAACGGTGAAGCCCTGCGTAGAGGAGTCGGGAGCGGTTGCGGGTACCAAGCCAAAGCCAGTCCGTTCGTTCAGCAAGCTTGTGAGTGGTCCGTACCCGGAGATACCGGGATAGGGCTTTCACAGTTTTAGGCTGAAGTGGAATGACTCTGCCGTCAAGTGAATTTCGGTCCATCTTGATCGGAAGCACTGCGAGAGTCCCCCTGGCAAGGTCCAAATCCTGTACCCGGAGGTTCAGAAGTTCGTCAGAGCGCAGTCCCTCGGTCAGGACTCGGAGGATGGCGTGATCCCGAACAGTCTGGAAGTCCCGCACCCTCGGAGAGCCGTTGCCCGTGGCCTTGAGCATGTCTGCCACGAAATCGGTTGAGAGAGTCTTGGGCTTGCCCAGAGGGGGAGTGGCGTACCTCTGAAGCTTCCGGTCCTGGTAGGGGTTGGGGTGGTCGTACTCCTCTGCCAGATACGAGAACAGGGCTCGGAGGTTCCGCTGAACCGTGTTCGTGCCCCCGGTGTACCCGCCCTTGCCGTCCTGGCTCTTGGGCACGTCGTGCTCCTGGTAGTACCAGCGGAAGAACCTGTTGAGCGTGGCCGTGTCCACAGAGGTGAAGTCTCCGGGGGTCTTCTTGGCGGTCATCCAGTGGTGGAGCTGTACCGCGGCGTACTTGTAGGCGTTGATCGTCCTGCGCTGGTACGGCCGGCCATGCTTGTTCGTGGTCGTGCTCAGGTGCAGCTCTAGTTCATCGATCAGAGCCAGTCGGGCATCCTCACCGCCCTTGACCGCACGGACGGCGCGGAGGGGAGCGGGAGAGGCTGTGTTGTCACTGTGACTGGAGACACGCTGCTGTGAGCGCAGAGGACTGCGGGCCATGGGGTGTGGACTCCCTAGGTCTGCCCGCTAGACAAGTGCCTGTTACCCAAGCGTCTTGTCCAACGGGGTCTGGACTGAGAGTCGCTGCCTCAACGAGAGAGGGGCCCAACCTACGTTGTCGCAGGTCAAGCCCCTTCTGGCGGAGGATACGAGATTCGAACTCGTGAGGGGTTGCCCCCAACACGCTTTCCAAGCGTGCGCCCTAGGCCTCTAGGCGAATCCTCCGTCGGAAACATTACATGACCGAGAGGAGTGCTCGCGAACTCGATCCGGGCTCTCGCGATCAGGTACTCTGTGCGGAGCCCCTCACGCGGCGCTATCTGACTGAACTCCCCCAGGGCCGGAAGGCAGCAAGGGTAGGTCGGCTCTGGCGGGTGCGTGGGGGGCGCTTGCGTCGGCGGGCGGGTGGGTTGTCGGTCCGCGCCTATAACCTCGTATGCGTGTCGTCTCTCGCGCTGTACCGCCGCTATCGCCCGGAGTCGTTCGCCGAGGTCATCGGGCAGGAGCATGTGACCGGCCCGCTGCAGCAGGCGCTGCGCAACAACCGGGTCAATCACGCGTACCTGTTCAGCGGGCCGCGCGGGTGCGGCAAGACGACCAGCGCGCGCATCCTGGCCCGGTGCCTGAACTGCGAGCAGGGGCCGACACCGACGCCGTGCGGGGAGTGCCAGTCCTGCCGTGACCTGGCGAGGAACGGGCCGGGATCGATCGACGTCATCGAGATCGACGCCGCTTCTCACGGTGGTGTGGACGACGCCCGTGAGCTGCGCGAGAAGGCCTTCTTCGGCCCCGCGAGCAGCCGGTACAAGATCTACATCATCGACGAGGCCCACATGGTCACCTCGGCCGGCTTCAACGCGCTGCTCAAGGTGGTCGAGGAGCCGCCCGAGCACCTGAAGTTCATCTTCGCGACCACCGAGCCGGAGAAGGTCATCGGGACCATCCGGTCGCGGACCCACCACTATCCGTTCCGGCTCGTGCCGCCCGGCACCCTCCGGGAGTACCTCGGCGAGGTGTGCCAGAAGGAGGACATCCCCGTCGAGGAGGGCGTGCTGCCGCTCGTCGTGCGGGCCGGCGCCGGTTCCGTGCGTGACTCCATGTCCGTCATGGACCAGCTGCTCGCCGGCGCGGGGGCGGACGGCGTGACGTACGCCATGGCCACCTCCCTGCTCGGCTACACCGAGGGTTCGCTGCTCGACTCCGTCGTCGAGGCCTTCGCCACCGGTGACGGCGCCGCCGCCTTCGAGGTCGTCGACCGCGTCATCGAGGGCGGCAACGACCCGCGGCGCTTCGTCGCCGACCTGCTGGAGCGGCTGCGCGACCTCGTGATCCTCGCCGCCGTGCCCGACGCGGCCGAGAAGGGCCTCATCGACGCGCCCGCCGACGTCGTCGAGCGGATGCAGGCCCAGGCCGGCACCTTCGGCGCCGCCGAGCTCAGCCGCGCCGCCGACCTCGTCAACCAGGGGCTGACCGAGATGCGGGGCGCGACCTCCCCCCGCCTCCAGCTGGAGCTGATCTGCGCGCGCGTGCTGCTGCCGGCCGCCTACGGGGACGAGCGTTCCGTGATGGCCCGGCTGGACCGGATCGAGCGCGGGGTGAGCTTCTCCGGAGGCAGCGGTGCGCCCGCCATGGGCTACGTGCCCGGACCGGACGCGCACGCGCCCGGGGGAGCGGTGCCCGGCGGAGCGCCGGTCCCGCCAGGCGGCGGCCCGGCGGCGGCCCGGGCTGCCGTACGAGGCTCCGGAGCGCCGGGCGCGGGCCCGGCGGCGGGCGCCCCCGCGGCACCCGGTGGCGCGGTACCCGGCGGGGGTGGCGTGGCGAACGGAGCGGGCTCCGGCCTGCCCGCCGCCGCGCCCGCGCCCGCCGCGCCCGCACCCACGCCCGCCGTCCCCGCGGCACCCGTCGCCCCTCCCCCCGGCCGGCCCCAGCAGCCGCAGCCGGCCCCGGCGGCGGCTCCCGCCCCCGGCGCCTGGCCCACCGCGGCCCCGGCCGGCAGCGGCCGTCGGCCCGGTGGCTGGCCCACGGCCACCCCCGCCGGTGCCGGACAGCCCGCACCGGCCGCCCCGGCCCCCGCCCGCGCGGCCGCCGCGTCCGCCCCGGCCCCCGCCCCGGCGGCGGCCGCGGCGCCCGTCTACGCACCGCCCAGCGGCGGCCTCGACCCCCGCACGCTCTGGCCGAACATCCTGGAAGCGGTCAAGAACCGCCGCCGCTTCACCTGGATCCTGCTCAGCCAGAACGCCCAGGTGGCCGGCTTCGACGGCACGACCCTCCACCTGGGCTTCGTCAACGCGGGAGCCCGGGACAACTTCACCAGCAGCGGCAGCGAGGACGTGCTGCGCCAGGCGCTGGCCGAGCAGTTCCACGTCCAGTGGAAGATCGAGGCGGTCGTCGACCCGTCCGGTGGCTCCGCGCCCCCCGCCCCGGCAGGCGGCCACTCCGGATTCTCCGGGCCCTCCGGCTTCAACGGCGGCTACGGCGGCCCCGGCGGCGCTCCCCAGCAGCAACGCCCGCCGTCCCCGGCGCCGCGGCCGGCCGGCTCCGCCCCGTCCTCGGCCGCGCCGTCCCCGGCCGCCCCCGGACCGGTGTCCCGGCCGGCCGCCCCGGAGCCGCCGCCTCCGGTCGCACCCGAGGACGACATCCCCGAGGACGACGACCCCGACCTGAACGAGTCGGCCCTCTCGGGCCACGAACTCATCGTGCGGGAACTGGGAGCGACGATCGTGGAGGAGTTCTCGAACGAGTGACACCGGCCGCCGCGGACCCGCCCGGGGCCCCGGCCGGCGCCGGCCGGGCGGCTGGTCCCGTGCCCCCGCGGGGCGGCGTTTTGGAGGAACGCACCACCGGCGCGCCGCCCGCCCCTCGGCAGCCCGCACAAAGCAGCACGGGCTCCGCCGGTTAGGCTGACCCCGTGAAGGTCCTCGTCATCGGCAGCGGCGCCCGCGAACACGCCCTGTGCCGCTCCCTGTCCCTCGACCCCGCCGTCACCGCGCTGCACTGCGCGCCCGGCAACGCCGGCATCGCCGAGATCGCCGAGCTGCACCAGGTCGACGCCCTGGACGGCAAGGCCGTTGCCGCGCTGGCCGCCGAACTGGAGGCCGGGCTCGTCGTCGTCGGCCCGGAGGCGCCGCTCGTCGCCGGGGTCGCCGACGTCGTGCGCGAGGCGGGGATCCCGGTCTTCGGCCCCTCCGGGGAAGCCGCGCAGCTCGAGGGCTCCAAGGCCTTCGCCAAGGACGTGATGGCGGCGGCCGGAGTCCCCACCGCCCGCTCGTACGTCTGCACGACCCCCGAGGAGGTCGAGCAGGCCCTCGACGCCTTCGGCGCCCCGTACGTCGTCAAGGACGACGGCCTCGCCGCGGGCAAGGGCGTCGTCGTCACCGACGACCGCGACGCGGCCAAGGCGCACGCCGCCGGCTGCGAACGGGTCGTCATCGAGGAGTACCTCGACGGCCCCGAGGTGTCCCTCTTCGCGATCACCGACGGCGAGACGGTCGTCCCGCTCCAGCCCGCCCAGGACTTCAAGCGCGCGCTGGACGGCGACGAGGGCCCGAACACCGGCGGCATGGGGGCGTACTCCCCGCTGCCGTGGGCCGAGCCGAAGCTGGTCGAGGAGGTGCTGCAGACCGTGCTGCAGCCGACCGTCGACGAGATGCGCCGCCGCGGCACCCCCTTCTCCGGTCTCCTGTACGCCGGACTCGCGATCACCTCCCGCGGCGTGCGGGTCATCGAGTTCAACGCCCGCTTCGGCGACCCCGAGACCCAGGTGGTGCTGGCCCGGCTCAAGACCCCGCTGGCCGGTGTCCTGCTCGCCGCGGCGAACGGCACCCTCGCCGACATCGAGCCGCTGCGCTGGAGCGGCGACGCCGCGGTCACCGTGGTCGTCGCCTCGCACAACTACCCCGGCACCCCGCGCACCGGCGACCCCATCACCGGCCTCGACGAGGTGGCCGCGCAGGACGCCCCGCACACCTACGTCCTGCACGCCGGGACGAAGCGGCAGGGCGACGCCGTGGTCAGCGCGGGCGGCCGCGTGCTGTCCGTCACCGCGACCGGCGCCGACCTCGCCGAGGCCCGCGACCGCGCCTACCGGGCCGTCTCCCGCATCGGCCTCGACGGCTCCCAGCACCGCACGGACATCGCCGCGCAGGCGGCCGGTATCTGACCGGCCGGTCCCCGACGTCGCACGGACGAACCCCGCAGGCCCCGTCTCCCTCTTCGGAACGGGGCCTGTCGCATGCCCGATCATGGGCCTGATCTTCGCTTTCTGTCACCCACCTCTGACCAAAGCCATTCCATCGAGTGACCGATGCCCCATCCGGCTGACGCGGGCCGGGGCCCCAACTATGGTGCCGCGCAAGCGTTCCGGCACTTGGCCCCGCCGACATTGCGATGTCACCGCCGAGTGCCACAGTGGGGGAATGAGCAACGCCAGGAAGGCCAGGCGCCCGGGACAGCCGGGGAGGGGGTGAGGTCGCTCGTGACCGGTACCGGTGCGGGTGTGGAGGCGGGTGCGCAGGCCGCACGCGCCAGGGCTCTCGCCGTGCTGCGCGTGCGCAGCCGGGCGCTGGCCGTCGCGCTGCTGCCCGCGGCGGTCGCCGTCGTGCTGCTGGCCGGCGTCTCCACGGACCACCTCGTGGGCCCCTTCTGGCAGGCCGCCCGCTGGGTGCTGATCCCGGTCGCCGCCCTCGTGCTGCTCGCCGCCGGCGCCGTCGCCCTGGTGGTGGCCCGTGCCCGCCCCGCCGTGAGTCCCACGGTGCCGGTCGCCGAGGAGTCCGCTCCGGACCTGTACCGGATGGTGCGCGACCTCGCCGACCGCCTCGACGTCCCGGCGCCGTCGGCGATAGCCCTCACCCCGGACTGCGACAGCTGGCTGGAGGACCGCACCCACCCGGCGCACGGTCCGCCCGCGGATGTCCGTCCGCGCCGCCGGGCGTACGGAACGCCGGACGAGCACGACGAGACGACGGGCATACGCGGCCTCCACCGCCGTGGAGTCGCCGCCCCCGTGCTGGTCATCGGCTCCCCCTTCCTGTGGTGGATGCGGGTCGGCGAACTGCGCGCGGTCCTCGCCCCCGTCGTCGCCGGTACGGGACCTTCGGCGCACCCGGACATAGCGGCGGCCCGCCGCTTCGTGCGGGGTCTCGACGCCGCGGTCGCCGTCTCCTCGGATCCCGCCCGGTGCCTGCTGACCCGGGTGGGCTGCGCGGGGCTCGGCTGGGTGGCCCGCCTGCTGCTGCGCAGCTGCCGGGAGCACGCGGCCGAGATGGAGCGCGGGGTCGCGGCCGCGGCCGCGGAGCGTGCGCAGACGGTGGACTACGGCCTCCGGATCGTCGCGCAGGAGCAGGTGGGCCTGGCCTACGCGGGCTGGGACCGGCTGCTGACCCGGGTGGCGCTGCCCGCCTGGCGCATGGGCCGCTGGCCCTCCCGCCTGGACGCCGGCGTCGTCGCCGCGCTCACCGAGCTGTCCCGGCGCGACCGTCTGGCCGAGGGCTTCGCCTCCCGCCTCGGCGAGCGCCCCGCCTGCGACCTGCTCGAGGAGCCCGGGGCGGTGGACGAGGCGGCCTCGCTGCTGGCCGCCCGCCTCTTCCACGGCGGCCCGGCGGAGACCGGCCCCGACTGGGCGCCGGTGGACTGGCGCGAGTATCCGGAGGAGGTCGTCGACCGCAAGTGGCGCGTCGACGCGGCCCGCCTCCACCGCGTCCTCGACGCCCTCGGCGTCGGCCGCCCCCAGGGCCCCGCCGCCCGAGGCCCCGAGCCCCCGGCACCGGACGGCCCGACCCTGTCCCGCATCCTCGACCACCTGACGACCCCGCCGCAGCCCACCCCACCGGACCCGGCCTCGCCGGCCCCCTCTCCCCACCCGGAAGCCCCCGGAACGCCGTACGGCGACGTCGGACACGGCGGGGACGGCGACGATGTCGGACACGGCGGGGGCGGCGACGACGGTGTGTACGGCGACGACGGCGACGACGTGAGCGAGGCGGCCGCCGTCCTCGCCGCGGGCATCACCGCCGAGCTGGCCCGCGAAGAGGCCGCGGCCCCGCCGGGACGCGACGCGCCGGACGCCGCCGGCCAGGGAAGCGACCCGGCGCTCTGGGACGACGGCACACTGCCCCTGTTCCCCCTCCAGCCACCGCGCACCGGCCGCGAACTGCTCGCCGACCACGTCACCGCGATGGTGTGCTGCGCCGCCATGGACACCGCGGGCGCCATCCCTGGCCTGGACTGGCTGGACGGCCCCTCGCTGCTGCTCCACGGCCGGCGCGCCACCGACCTGACCCCCCGCGTCCTCCGTCTCGTCGAGGACGGCGACCCGGCCCCGCTGCGGGAGTGGCTGGTGGAGACCGGCATACGCCCGGAGAAGCCGGTCCGCCTGGTCTGACCCGCCCGGCCCTCCCCAGGCCGACGCGACCGGGTACGGCCCCCACACCGCGGGCGCCCCACGCGACGGTCCGCGAGCCCGACGTCCTGCCCTGCCGGGCCGGCACCGCACCCGGCTCACCCGGCGGCGCATCCGACGGGTCACCCGGCCGGAGCCCCCGCTTCCACTTTGGGTCGATTCGCAACGAACAGTGACAGTCCGCGTGCGTAATGTGATGTGCTGAGACCGTCCGCGCCCATGACATGGCCTGCGACGCGCGCATGACCGTTCACGGAGCACCTCGCCACCACCCGGGCACGAGGGCACGACGGACGGGACACAGGGCACAGAGGGCACACCAGACACACCAGGCACACGAGGGAGGGGAGCGACCATGGCGTCCGAGCAGATCCGCCGTCGGCCGCCCGGAGCGCCGACGCACGCCGTGACCGGCGCCTTCCGACCGAGCCCCGTCCCCTGGCTGTCCGGCACCGAGACGTACGCCGACGACACCGCGCAGCTCGCGCCCCGGCCCGCGGCCCCGGGCGCCCGGCGGCCGCCCGGAGACACCCCCCGGGTCCCCGCGCCGAGGGCGGGCACCGGCGGCCCCCGCGCCGCGGACGACGTGCACGGTCAGATCAAGGGCTTCGCCTCCACCGGCGCGGTCGCCCCGGGCGAGGCCGTCGACTTCCACGTGACGGTCGACCCGCCCCAGGAGTTCGGCGTCGACATCTACCGCATCGGCCACTACGGCGGCGACGGCGCCGTCAAGATCACCGCGAGTCCCCGGCTGGCCGGCATCGTGCAGCCCCCGCCGCTGGCCGCGGACCGCACGGTCTCCTGTCACCACTGGTGGCTGTCCTGGCGCCTGCAGATCCCGTCGCACTGGTACGTCGGCGCGTACGTGGCCGTGCTCACCACGGCCGACGGCTACCGTTCGCACATCCCCTTCACCGTCCGCGACGACCAGCCGGCCGACCTGCTCATGCTGCTGCCCGACATCACCTGGCAGGCCTACAACCTCTACCCGCACGACGGCCGCACCGGCGCCAGCCTCCGCCACGCCTGGGACGGGCAGGGCCGCCTGCTGGGCGAGGACGACGCCGCCACCACCGTCTCCTTCGACCGCCCGTACGCGGGCGCCGGCCTTCCGCCGCACGCCGGACACGCCTACGACGTCATCCGCTTCGCCGAGCGCCACGGCTACGACCTCGCCTACGCCGACGCCCGTGACCTGCACTCCGGGTACATCGACCCCACCCGCTACCGCGGCCTGGTCTTCCCCGGCCACGACGAGTACTGGTCGGCCGCCATGCGCCGCGCCGTCGAACGCGCCCGCGACCACGGCACCTCGCTCGTCTTCCTCTCCGCGGGCACCCTGTACTGGCAGGCCGAGCTCGGCCCGTCCCCCTCCGGCGTCCCCGACCGGCTGCTGACCTGCCGCAAGCGCAGGGCGCCCGGCAGGCCCTCGCTCTGGCGCGAGATCGACCGCCCGGAGCAGCAGCTCGTCGGCATCCAGTACGCGGGCCGGGTCCCCGAGCCGCACCCCCTGATCGTCCGCAACGCCGGCCACTGGCTGTGGGAGGCGACCGGCGCGGGCGAGGGCGACGCGATCGAGGGCCTGGTCGCGGGTGAGGCGGACCGCTACTTCCCGCGCACCCCGCTGCCCGAGCACGACGAACGGATCCTGCTCGCCCACTCCCCGTACACCGACGACGAGGGCGTCCCGCGCCACCAGGAGACGTCCCTGTACCGGGCCCCGTCCGGCGCGCTGGTGTTCGCGTCCGGGACGTACGCCTGGTCCCCGGCCCTGGACCGTCCGGGCCACGTCGACGCGCGCGTCCAGCGCGCCACCGCCAACCTCCTGGACCGCATCTGCAAACGTGACTGAGCTTCGCCCCGCCGACCCCCGCCAGGATCGGTCCCCGGCATACGGGAGAATCGAGCCATTGGACATCACCACGGGGAGGAACCGTGTCCGGATTCGTCGAGAAGCCCGAGCCCCTTCAGGTGCCGGGCCTGGTGCACCTGCACACCGGAAAGGTGCGCGACCTGTACCAGAACGAGGCCGGCGACCTCGTGATGGTCGCCAGCGACCGTACGTCCGCCTACGACTGGGTGCTGCCCACGGAGATCCCCGACAAGGGCCGCATCCTCACCCAGCTCTCCCTGTGGTGGTTCGACCAGCTCGCCGACCTGGTCCCCAACCACGTCCTGAGCACCGAACTGCCCGCCGGTGCACCCGCCGACTGGGCGGGCCGCACCCTGGTCTGCAAGTCGCTGCGGATGGTCCCGGTGGAGTGCGTGGCCCGCGGCTACCTGACCGGCTCGGGCCTCGCCGAGTACGACGAGTCCCGCACGGTCTGCGGCCTCGCCCTCCCGGAGGGCCTGGTGGACGGCAGCGAGCTGCCCGCCCCGATCTTCACCCCGGCCACCAAGGCGGCGGTCGGCGACCACGACGAGAACGTCTCCTACGAGGAGGTCGCCCGGCAGGTCGGCGCGGACACCGCCGCGCAGCTGCGCCAGGTGACCCTCGCGGTGTACTCCCGGGCCCGCGACATCGCCCGCGACCGCGGGATCATCCTGGCGGACACCAAGTTCGAGTTCGGCTACGAGGGCGAGACCCTGGTCATCGCCGACGAGGTCCTCACCCCGGACTCCTCTCGTTTCTGGCCCGCCGACCAGTGGCAGCCGGGGCGCTCGCAGGTGTCGTACGACAAGCAGTTCGTGCGCGACTGGCTGACCTCGCCGGAGTCGGGCTGGGACCGGGGGAGCGAGCAGCCGCCGCCCGCGCTGCCGCAGCACATCGTGGACGCGACCCGCGCCAAGTACGTCGAGGCGTACGAGCGCCTCACGGGCATGAGCTGGACGAGCGCCTGACCGGCACGAGCCGCACCTGACGCGAAAGGCCCCCGGGGAACCGGGGGCCTTTTCCTGGAGCGGACGACGAGGCTCGAACTCGCGACCTCAACCTTGGCAAGGTTGCGCTCTACCAACTGAGCTACGTCCGCGTTGCGCCGTGGCGCGAGAGCAACTATACCCAACCGCGCTCCCGGGCGGGACGCGCCGCCGTGTGCCGGTTCTCCGCCCCCCGCTTCGCCGCGGCCGAGGAGAGGCGGTTCCGCACGGCGACCGGCGACAGCCGGCCCGTTCGGCGATCCCCGCGACCGGCGTCCCGTCGGCGGCTGGCTCCAGCCCCTCCGCCTCCCGCGCGGCCGGCGGCGAGTCCCCGGCGGAGATCGCGTCGGCGGCCAACTCCGGTTCGACGTAGCGGTTCCCGGCGTGCACGGTACGGATGATCTCGGCGAGCCGCTGCGCACCGACCGTCTTGGGCACGAACCCCCGCACACCCGCCGCAAGGGCCCGCTTCAGATGCCGGGCCGCCCGTGACCGGTGACGATCAGCACCTGGCAGCCGGGCAGCTCGGCACGCGGAGCTGTGGCGACCTTCACACCGTGGCGCCCGGCATCTGCGGGTCCGGGACCGCCGCAACCCCGCACCGCCGCAGGCCGGTGACCTCGATCACATGCTCGTGCTCCTGCTCGTCACCGCCCGTCCGGTCCACGCCCGTCCGGTCCACGCCCGTCCGGTCCACGCCGTTCGTCCGGTCCATGTGGTCGGTGCGGCCCATGCATTCAGCGTCCCGGCGGCCGGGGCCGGGGCCGGGGAGCAGTGCACGGTGTCGTCACTCGGCATGACGAATGCCGGGCGCCGCCGGGTCCGCGTTCGCGGCGCACGAAAAAACCCCGGTCACGAAGACCGGGGCTTCTCTGGAGCGGACGACGAGGCTCGAACTCGCGACCTCAACCTTGGCAAGGTTGCGCTCTACCAACTGAGCTACGTCCGCATGCTTCCGACCGGCTCCCACCGATCGGCGCGAGCACCAGCCTACCTGATCCACAAGAGTGCCCAGGACCGGCGGTGCAGAGCGGGTGACAGGAATTGCACACTGCGCCTTCCCCCTGGAAGGGGGATGTTCTGCTACTGAACTACACCCGCGCGACTGAGTGGTCCGGCCCTTCGGCCTCGCCCCTCGGCGTGCTCCAGACTCTAGCTGATCAGGAGGGGTGGAACGCAAGTCGGTTCCGCCGAGGGGCCGGTGACCGGTCGTCGGCCGGCGTCACTGCGCGGCGCTGAACGCCTCGTAGACCTTCTTGGGGATGCGGCCGCGGGCCGGGACGTCCATCTTGTGGGCCTGGGCCCAGGCCCGGACGGCCGCCGGGTCGGGAGCGACCTCGGTCTCCCGGTACGCCTTGCCGGACTTCGACCGCTTGCGTCCGGCCGCCACGTACGGCTCGAGGGCCGTGCGCAGTTTCTCGGCGTTGGCTTGGTTCAGGTCGATCTCGTACGACTTGCCGTCGAGTCCGAAGGCGATCGTCTCCGCCGCTTCCGAGCCGTCGATGTCGTCAAAGAGAGTGACCACGACCTTCTGCGCCACGAATATCGGTCCCTTCGTGCGACACCTGTATCTGCGATGACGTGCCACGACGTCGCCCGGGTGTCGACTGTCCGCCAGTTAATGGGCAAAGTATCGGCTATTGCTATTTCATTTGTACAGTGCCCGGCATTGCATTGTGAAGCCCGACTAAATCTTCCCGCGTGTCCCGGCGCAATAGGGAAGCGGGCGTCGATGCGGGATCTTTCCGTGAATTTTTCGCGAGGGGAGCCCCTCCGGGGCGGGGCAGTGACTGCCGTCACGTAGTTTCCTACAACTCTACTCGCGTAGAAATTTCGTGCGGGTAGTCTGAAGGGACCTGCTCAGCACCACACACCGGGAGTGCCAGTGGCACGCGTCGTAGTCGACGTCATGCTCAAGCCGGAGATCCTCGACCCCCAGGGCCAGGCGGTCCAGCGTGCGCTGCCGCGCCTGGGTTTCGACGGCATCTCGGACGTACGTCAGGGAAAGCGATTCGAACTGGAAGTTGACGGGCCGGTCGACGAGGCCGCGCTCGCCCGTATCCACGACCTTGCGGAATCCTTCCTCGCCAACACGGTGATCGAGGACTTCACCGTCAAGGTGGAGGAAGTCGCGGAGGCCGCGAAGTGACCGCTCGTATTGGCGTCGTCACTTTCCCGGGCAGCCTCGACGACCGGGACACGCAGCGCGCGATCCGTCTCGCGGGCGCCGAACCGGTCGCCCTGTGGCACAAGGACAAGAACCTCCACCAGGTCGACGCCGTCGTGCTGTGCGGAGGCTTCTCCTACGGCGACTATCTGCGGGCCGGCGCGATCGCCCGTTTCTCGCCGGTGATGGAGCCCCTCATCGAGCAGGCGAAGGCCGGACTGCCGGTCCTCGGCATCTGCAACGGCTTCCAGATCCTCACCGAGGCCCACCTGCTGCCCGGCGCCATGCTCGGCAACGACCACCTGCACTTCATCTGCCGCGACCAGAAGCTGCGGGTGGAGAACGCGGGCACCTCCTGGACCAGCGACTACGAGCAGGGCCAGGAGATCCACATCCCGCTGAAGAACATGGACGGCAGGTACGTCGCCGACGAGTACACCCTCGACAAGCTGGAGGCCGAGGGCCGGGTCGCGTTCCGCTACGTGGACTTCAACCCCAACGGCTCGCTGCGGGACATCGCCGGCATCAGCAACGAGGCCGGGAACGTCGTCGGCCTCATGCCGCACCCCGAGCACGCCGTCGAGCCGCTGATCGGCACCGGCCGCACCGACGGCCTTCCCTTCTTCACCTCGATCCTCAAGAAGCTGGTCACCGCATGAGCAGGACGCCTCTGGACACGGTCGAGCACGCGGCCGCGACCCCCGACGTCGAGCTGCCCTGGGCCGAACTCGGCCTGAAGAAGGACGAGTACGAGCGGATCGTGGAGATCCTCGGCCGCCGGCCCACCGGCGCCGAGCTCGCCATGTACTCCGTCATGTGGTCCGAGCACTGCAGCTACAAGTCCTCGAAGGTGCACCTCCGCCAGTTCGGCGAGAAGGCCCCCCAGTCCGACGCCCTCCTCGTCGGCATCGGCGAGAACGCAGGCGTCGTCGACGTCGGCCAGGGCTACGCGGTCACCTTCAAGGTCGAGTCGCACAACCACCCCTCCTACGTGGAGCCCTACCAGGGCGCGGCCACCGGGGTCGGCGGCATCGTGCGCGACATCATCGCCATGGGCGCCCGCCCGGTCGCGGTCGTCGACCCGCTGCGGTTCGGCGCCGCGGACCACCCCGACACCAAGCGCGTCCTGCCCGGCGTGGTCGCCGGCATCGGCGGCTACGGCAACTGCCTGGGCCTGCCCAACATCGGCGGCGAGGTCGTCTTCGACGCCTGCTACCAGGGCAACCCGCTGGTCAACGCGGGCGCCATCGGCGTGATGCGGCACGAGGACATCCACCTCGCCAAGGCGTCCGGCGCGGGCAACAAGGTCATCCTGTACGGCGCCCGCACCGGCGGCGACGGCATCGGCGGCGCCTCGATCCTGGCCAGCGAGACCTTCGACGACGCCAAGCCGTCGAAGCGCCCCGCGGTCCAGGTCGGCGACCCCTTCCAGGAGAAGCTGCTCATCGAGTGCACCCTGGAGGCCTTCAAGGAGAAGCTGGTCGTCGGCATCCAGGACCTCGGCGCGGCCGGCCTGTCCTGCGCGACCTCCGAGCTCGCCTCCAACGGCTCCGGCGGCATGCGCGTCACCCTGGACGACGTACCCCTGCGCGACTCCACGCTCTCGCCCGAGGAGATCCTCATGAGCGAGTCGCAGGAGCGCATGTGCGCGGTCGTGGAGCCGGAGAAGGTCGACCGGTTCCTGGAGATCTGCGACAAGTGGGACGTCATCGCCACCGTCATCGGCGAGGTGACCGACGGCGACCGCCTGGAGATCTACTGGCACGGCGGCAAGATCGTCGACGTCGACCCGCGCACCGTCGCCCACGAGGGCCCGGTCTACGAGCGCCCCTACGCCCGCCCGTCCTGGCAGGACGAGCTCCAGGCCGACGACGCGAACAAGCTGCCCCGGCCGTCCACGGGCGAGGAGCTGAAGGACCAGGTCCTGAAGCTGGTGGCCTCCCCCAACCAGGCCTCCAAGAAGTGGATCACCTCGCAGTACGACCACTTCGTGCAGGGCAACACCGTCCTCGCCCAGCCCGAGGACTCCGGCATGATCCGCGTCGACGAGGCAACCGGCCTCGGTGTCGCCATCGCGACCGACGGCAACGGCCGGTACGCCAAGCTCGACCCGTACACGGGCGCGCAGCTGGCCCTCGCCGAGGCCTACCGGAACGTGGCGACGACCGGCGCCAAGCCCCTCGCGGTCTCCGACTGCCTGAACTTCGGCTCGCCCGAGGACCCGGCGGTGATGTGGCAGTTCGCCGAGGCCGTACGCGGTCTCGCCGACGGCTGCCTGCAGCTCGGCACCCCGGTGACCGGCGGCAACGTCTCGCTCTACAACCAGACCGGCGAGGCCGCCATCCACCCGACGCCGGTGGTCGCGGTCCTCGGCGTCATCGACGACGTCGCCCGCCGCACCCCGGTCGCCTTCCAGGAGGAGGGCCAGTTGCTGTACCTCCTCGGCGACACCCGCGAGGAGTTCAGCGGCTCGGCCTGGTCGCAGGTGATCCACGACCACCTCGGCGGCCTGCCCCCGAAGGTCGACCTGGAGCGCGAGAAGCTGCTGGCCGAGATCCTGATCTCCGCCTCCCGCGACGGCATGATCGACTCCGCGCACGACCTGTCCGACGGCGGCCTGATCCAGGCGGTCGTGGAGTCGGCGCTGCTCGGCGGCAAGGGCGCACGGCTGGTCGTGCCGGACGGGCTGGACGCGTTCACCCTCTGCTTCTCGGAGTCGGCGGGGCGCGCGATCGTCGCCGTGCCGCGCTCGGAGGAGGTCCGCTTCAACGACATGTGCGGCGCGCGCGGCCTGCCGGCCACCCGCATCGGTGTCGTGGACGGTGACACGGTCGAGCTCCAGGGCGCCTTCGAGCTGTCCCTGAGCGAGCTGCGCGAGGCCAACGAGGCCACCATCCCGGCGCTGCTCGCCTGAGCCTGTCGGCCGAAGGCCCCGCCCACCAGGACCTCAGCCTCAGCCGAGGGCCCGGGCGGGGCCTTCGCCATCCAGGCCCGGACCGCCTCGCCCGCGGACACGGACACCCGGCTCCGCCCCCGCCACGGGCCCATCCGGGCCCTGCCGAACGGCGCCCCGCCGCTTCCCACGGCACAGGGCCACACAGGCCCTGAGGCATCCGCCGACGCGGGCCCCCGCCGGGTCCGCCGACGCGGGCCCCCGCCGGGTCCGCCGACGCGGGCCCCCGCCGGGTCCGACGGGGCGGGCTGCCGCCGGGTCCGACGGGGCGGGCTGCCGCCGGGTCCGCCGACGCGGGCCCCCGCCGGGTCCGACGACGCGGGCCCCCGCCGGGTCCGACGACGCGGGCCCCCGCCGGGTCCGACGACGCGGGCTCCCGCCGGGTCCGACGACGCGGGCTCCCGCCGGGTCCGACGGCGCGGGAGCCGCCGGCATCTGCCGGTGCGGACGACCGCCGTGATCTCCGGCGCGGGATCCGCACCGCGTGCGGGCGTCGGGCTCGCCCCCGCCGACTAGGCTCCCCGCATGTCACCGGCCAAGAAGCGTGCCCGCGTCTACGACCCCGTCAAGATCCGCGCCGCGGTCCTCGCCCAGTTCGGCAACGTACGGCAGGCCGTGCACACCCTCACCCCCGGGCAACTGGCCGGCCCCACCCGGCTCGGCGACTGGACCGTCCGCGACCTCGCCGCGCACATGACCATGGCGGTGGAGACCGTCAGCCGCAATCTCGAACGCGAGGAGCCGGCCAAGGCGGAGCTCACGCTCACCGAGTGGCCCTTCGCCACCGCCACCCGTGCCGCCGCCATCGCCGACGGCACCCGCGAGCTGGCCGCCGCCCACCCCGACCTCGACGCCCTCTACGCCCGCGCCGGCGAGCGCCTCGCCGAGGCCCTGGACACCGCCCCCGGCGACCGCCTGCTCGCCGCCCGGACGGGCACCATGACGCTCGCCGACTACCTGGTCACCCGCACCGTCGAACTGATCGTCCACACCGACGACCTGAACGCCGCCGTGCCGGGCCTGGACATCCCCCACGACCGCCAGGCCCTCGCCGCCTGTACGCGCCTGCTCGCCGACGCGCTCGCCGCGAAGGCCCCCGGCGGCTCGACCGAGGTGCGCATCCCGCCGTACGCCGTCGTGCAGTGCGTCGAGGGGCCCCGGCACACCCGCGGCACTCCGCCCAACGTCGTCGAGACCGACCCGCTGACCTGGATCAGGCTCGCCACCGGCCGGGTGGCGTGGCGTGACGCGCTCGAGGCGGCCGCGCTCAGCGCGAGCGGGGAACGGGCCGACCTGAGCGGGTTGCTGCCGCTGATGTCGTGAGGGAACCGATGCTGTGAGGGAACCGATGCCGTGAGGGAACCGATCCGCTCCCACAACCCGTCAAAGCGGCATGAACAGGCACAAGCAGCGCATGACACTGGCGGCCGCCGCCGCGCTCGTCCCGCTCGCGGTGGCCTGCGCCGGCCCGGAGGCCACCCCGCTGTACGGCACCAGGTGGACCGTCACCTCGCCCCCCGCCCACGGGCGCGCGTACCTCGTCCTCGACCGGCACACCGGCAGGGTCGGCGGCCGGCTCGGCTGCAACCACGTCGGCGCCACCGCGACCGTCCGCGACGGACACATCACGCTGGGCCGTCCGGTCACCACCCGAATGATGTGCGACGCCTCACTCATGCGCATCGAACGGACCCTGCTGGGCCTCTTCGACGGCTCGGTGAGCTACCGAGTGGATCACGGCACCCTCACTCTGACCAGCGAAAACGGCACGACCGTCCGCGCCGTCGCGGACAACTGATCCGCTACTGTCGAGTAACCCGAATTCGGACCAGTGGTCGATCTCGCCTACACTCGGTGGCGTGCCACGTGGTGACGGTCGACTCAATCACGATCTGCTCCCCGGTGAGAAAGGCCCCCAGGACGCGTGTGGCGTCTTCGGTGTCTGGGCTCCGGGTGAAGAGGTCGCAAAGCTCACGTACTTCGGGCTCTACGCCCTCCAGCATCGGGGCCAGGAGTCCGCGGGAATCGCGGTCAGCAACGGCTCCCAGATCCTCGTCTTCAAGGACATGGGCCTGGTCTCCCAGGTCTTCGACGAGACCTCGCTCGGTTCGCTCCAGGGTCACATCGCGGTCGGACACGCCCGCTACTCGACCACCGGCGCCTCCGTGTGGGAGAACGCCCAGCCGACGTTCCGCGCCACCGGGCACGGCTCCATCGCGCTCGGCCACAACGGCAACCTGGTCAACACGGCGCAGCTCGCCGAGATGGTCGCCGACCTGCCCAAGGAACCCGGCGGCCGTTCGACCCGGGTGGCGGCCACCAACGACACCGACCTGCTCACCGCGCTGCTCGCGGCCCAGGTCGACGAGGACGGCAGGCCGCTGACCATCGAGGAGGCGGCCCACACCGTCCTCCCGCAGGTCAAGGGCGCCTTCTCGCTCGTCTTCATGGACGAGCACACTCTCTACGCCGCCCGCGACCCGCAGGGCATCCGCCCGCTGGTCCTCGGCCGGCTGGAGCGCGGCTGGGTCGTCGCCTCGGAGACCGCCGCCCTCGACATCTGCGGCGCCAGCTTCGTCCGCGAGATCGAGCCGGGCGAGTTCGTCGCCGTCGATCAGAACGGCCTGCGCACCTCACGATTCGCGGATGCGAAGCCCAAGGGCTGCGTCTTCGAGTACGTGTACCTGGCCCGCCCGGACACCGACATCGCCGGCCGGAACGTCTACCTGTCCCGGGTCGAGATGGGCCGCAAGCTGGCCAAGGAAGCCCCGGCCGACGCCGACCTGGTGATAGCGACCCCGGAGTCCGGCACCCCGGCCGCCATCGGTTACGCGGAGGCCTCCGGCATCCCCTTCGGCGCCGGCCTGGTGAAGAACGCCTACGTCGGCCGGACCTTCATCCAGCCCTCGCAGACCATCCGGCAGCTCGGCATCCGGCTGAAGCTGAACCCGCTGAAGGAAGTCATCAAGGGCAAGCGCCTGGTCGTCGTCGACGACTCCATCGTCCGCGGCAACACCCAGCGGGCCCTGGTGCGCATGCTCCGCGAGGCGGGCGCCGCCGAGGTCCACATCCGGATCTCCTCGCCGCCCGTGAAGTGGCCCTGCTTCTTCGGCATCGACTTCGCCACCCGCGCCGAACTCATCGCCAACGGCATGACGATCGACGAGATCGGCACCTCCCTCGGCGCCGACTCCCTGGCCTACATCTCCATCGACGGCATGATCGAGGCGACCACCATCGCCAAGCCGAACCTGTGCCGCGCCTGCTTCGACGGCGAGTACCCGATGGACCTCCCGGACCCGGAGCTGCTCGGCAAGCAGCTGCTGGAGACCGAGCTGGCCGCCGGGACCGCCGCCACCGCGGCCACCGACGCGATCCGCCGTCCGTAGGCGGCCCGTTCCACCTGCCGTACGACACGAAAGTCCTCATCGCCATGTCTGAGACAACTGGTGCCAGCTACGCAGCGGCGGGCGTCGACATCGAGGCGGGCGACCGCGCCGTCGAGCTGATGAAGGAGTGGGTCAAGAAGACCCGACGCCCCGAGGTCCTCGGCGGCATCGGCGGCTTCGCCGGCCTCTTCGACGCCTCCGCCCTCAAGCGCTACGAGCGCCCCCTGCTCGCCTCCGCCACGGACGGCGTCGGCACGAAGGTCGACATCGCCCGCCAACTCGGCGTCTACGACACCATCGGCCACGACCTGGTCGCCATGGTCATGGACGACATCGTGGTGTGCGGCGCCGAGCCGCTGTTCATGACCGACTACATCTGCGTCGGCAAGGTCCACCCCGAGCGGGTCGCCGCCATCGTCAAGGGCATCGCGGAGGGCTGCGTGCTGGCCGGCTGCGCCCTCATCGGCGGTGAGACGGCCGAACACCCCGGCCTGCTGGGCGAGGACGACTTCGACGTCGCCGGCGCCGGTACGGGCGTGGTGGAGGCCGACCGGCTCCTCGGCGCCGACCGCATCCGCAAGGGGGACGCGGTGATCGCCATGGCGGCCTCCGGCCTTCACTCGAACGGGTACTCGCTGGTACGGCACGTGCTGCTGAACCAGGCCGGCCTCTCGCTGGACGCGCACGTCGAGGAGCTCGGCCGCACCCTCGGCGAGGAGCTGCTGGAGCCCACCAAGATCTACTCCCTGGACTGCCTGGCCCTCATCCGCACCGCGGACGTGCACGCCTTCAGCCACGTCACCGGCGGCGGCCTGGCCGCCAACCTGGCGCGCGTGATCCCCGACGGGCTGCACGCGGTCGTCGACCGCTCCACCTGGACCCCCGCCCCGGTCTTCGACCTGGTCGGCAGGACCGGTCAGGTCGAACGCCTGGAACTGGAGAAGACCGTGAACATGGGCGTCGGCATGATCGCGATCGTGCCCGGCGAGTCGGCGGACGTGGCCCTGGCCACGCTGGCCGACCGCGGCGTCGACGCCTGGATCGCCGGCGAGATCACGGACAGGGGTGAGCACCCCACCGGCGCCGCCCTGGTCGGGGACTACGCGGGCTGAGGCCTTGTGGGCAGCACAGAACCCGGTCGGTGACCGGAGTCACCGACCGGGTGTGCTCAGTACAAGGTCAAGCGCCGCGACGATGCTGTGAGGACTGGCTGTCCTCGTCCTCCTCGTCGTCGTCCTCATAGAGGTCGGCGTAACGTGAGTACAGGTCGTCGTCGTCATGCTCATCGTCCTCGAAACGGTCGCCGTTCGGCGACTGGTTCGACGTCGATGCGCCCAGCTCCTCGGCCAGGCGTGAGAGGTCCGTCCCACCGCTGTTGTACTTCAGCTGGCGGGCGACCTTCGTCTGCTTGGCCTTGGCCCGGCCGCGCCCCATGGCTCGACCCCCTCAACGACGGGGCTCGACGGCCCCAGAGTCTTGACACGCGTTCATGATCCGGAACGGGCTCTCCGCGGAGAGACCGGTCCGTAGGGCTTCCACGGTACCTGAGCCCACGCACATACGGTACGTCGCCCGCACCCCGCGCGTGTGCACAGGACCTTCGAGGCGCCCCGTCCTCGCTGGTCAACCGCGATTTTAACCACTTATCGGCGGCCGACCCGCCGACGAACGTGAGAGTTCTCTCTAAGTGTTCGTCGGCGGGTACCGGCGAAACCTGCCGGGCGCCCCCGGATCAGAGGCCCCGGCGGCCCTCCGCCATCCGCTGCTCGGCGATCCGGTCGGCCGCCGCGGCCGGCGGAATGCCGTCGTCCTTCGCACGAGCGAAGATCGCGAGAGTGGTGTCGAAGATCTTCGCCGCCTTCGCCTTGCACCGGTCGAAGTCGAAGCCGTGCAGTTCGTCGGCGACCTGGATGACGCCGCCGGCGTTCACCACGTAGTCCGGCGCGTAAAGGATCCCGCGGTCGGCGAGGTCCTTCTCGACGCCCGGATGGGCGAGCTGGTTGTTGGCGGCGCCGCAGACCACCGAGGCGGTCAGCACGGGCACGCTGACGTCGTTCAGCGCCCCGCCCAGCGCGCACGGGGCGTAGATGTCCAGGCCCTCGACGCGGATGAGCGCGTTCGTGTCGGCGACCGCGCTCACGCCCGCCGGGTGCGCGTCGAGGATGTGCCGTACGGCGTCCTCGCGCACGTCCGTGACCACGACCTCGGCGCCCTCGTCCAGCAGGTGGGTCACCAGGTGACGGCCGACCTTGCCGACGCCCGCGATGCCGACCTTGCGGCCACGCAGCGACGGGTCGCCCCACAGGTGCTGGGCGGACGCGCGCATGCCCTGGTAGACACCGAACGCGGTCAGCACCGAGGAGTCGCCGGCGCCGCCGTTCTCCGGTGAGCGCCCGGTCGTCCAGCGGCACTCGCGCGCCACGACGTCCATGTCGGCGACATAGGTGCCGACGTCGCACGCGGTGACGTACCGCCCGCCGAGGGAGGCGACGAACCGGCCGTAGGCCAGCAGCAGCTCCTCGGTCTTGACCCGCTCCGGGTCGCCGATGATCACGGCCTTGCCGCCGCCGTGGTCGAGACCGGCCATGGCGTTCTTGTACGACATGCCGCGCGCGAGGTTCAGCGCGTCGGCGACGGCCTCCGCCTCGGTGGCGTACGGATAGAACCGTGTGCCGCCGAGCGCGGGACCCAGCGCGGTGGAGTGGATGGCGATGACGGCCTTCAGGCCGCTGGCGCGGTCCTGGCAGAGCACGACTTGCTCATGACCGCCCTGGTCCGAGTGGAACAGGGTGTGCAGTGCATCAGCAGGTGCGCCGGTTACGTCGGTCACTGTGGTGACTCCTGGAGAGTAGCGGCGATCGGAGAGCAGCTCCCCTGGGTGGTGGGCGCTGCTGTGAGGACGAGATTAGAGCCTGCCCGCGCACCTGCGCCGCGCACCGCCGGGGATCTTCCCCTGGCAGAGTACGGACGTGCGACGATTTGGAGGGATTTCCCGCACGTCCCGGGCGGGTCCCGCAGGTTTTCCCGGTGATGGGCAGGGGAGGGAGCAGGCGTGCCCAAGGTGTCCTCGGTGATCGTCCCCTACCCGGCGTACCTGCGTGTGTACGAGCCGCTGGCCGCCTTCCCCGAGCCGGAGCGCGGTCACTGGGCGCGCTACGCCCGCCGCCCCGACCGGCCGTCGTATCAGGACGAACTGCGCCGTTCCCTGGCCGACTTGGTGCCCACCCCGCCGGTGCCGGTGCCGGTCCACGAGAGCAGCGACGCGTTCGTGCTCGACGTCGACGGGGTGGTGTGCGTGTGCCCCTGGCGGACCCGGCTGCGCGGCTGGCAGGCCCTGGGCGAGCTGGCCGGGGAACTGCCCGAGCCGGTGCTGGACGCGGTGCTGCCGGAGGTCGTGCGGCAGCAGGCGGCCCGGGACTACGAGCGCTGGCTGAACCGCAACCCCGACGCCCGTCCGTGGATCCGCACCTCGACCTGGCAGGTGCCGCTGCACTGGTTCGTGCTGGTGTCGGACGGGGAACGGCGCTTCGACAAGGGCTCCGGCGAGATCCCGCCGATGCTGCGCTACCGGACGCCCATGGTGCAGGCCCGGCGCCGGGTGGCGCGGGCCCTGCGCGCGCTGCGCGACGCCGTCGACGAGGGGCCGCTCATCGACGGCCTGGTCGACGTGGGGCGCTGGCTGGAGGACTTCCACCCCCGCTCGCTGGTGGAGCTCGACTACGGCGGACTGGTGCACCTGCTGCCGGCCGGCGAGCTGGAGGGCGACCACTCGGCGGCGGACGTGGCCGAAGGCATCGAGGCGCTGCGGCGGGGCGACGGCGCGGGTGCCGGTGCCGCGTACGCGCGGCTGGTGGAGCGGTGGCGGTCGGTCAGGGACCTGCGGTCGGCGAACTGAGCCCGGAGCCCGGAGCCCGGGTCCTGGTACCGGCTTCCTGCTTCCTGGACTCCGGGTGACGAACTGGCGTTTGACGCGGCGCCCTTTTTGGGGTTTCGTCCTCGCACCGACTGATGCTCCGGCTGCCTGAAGCGCCGTCAACATGGGACTTAGGGCCCGGATCCGGGCCAAAGTGTCAAGCGTGACGGACCGCACTTACACGCCCCTTGCATCCCTTGCCCCTCCTCATGCCAAAATAGGACAAGGAGTCCGGGGAGGGCTCTGTCCGTCCCGCTACGTTCCACGGCGGGCGGAATCTTCGCGTTGCGTGCTTTGGGGGGTCTGGTGACTCCTGATCGTCCTGTGACTGATCGTCACAGTGGCGTGACTGTCCGCTATGGCATGGTCCATCGGCTTCCGTCGGTGATGGACACCTGGAGGGCAATTCCATCGGTTTGGCCGACGGGGCTGGACAGATGGTGTAGTTGTAGTGCCGAGGACAAGCCGTTCGTCCTATAACCGACTCGACTCGCGTCCGCCATTTCGGGCAACGCGGGTCAAGGTGCAGAATTTAGAGGAAAGAACCGAGAAGGTTCGGTTCTCCCGAGGAGGCCGCTCATGACCGCTCGCACCCCTGATGCCGAGCCGCTGCTGACCCCGGCTGAGGTCGCCACCATGTTCCGTGTCGACCCCAAGACGGTCACGCGGTGGGCGAAGGCCGGCAAGCTCACGTCGATCCGTACGCTCGGCGGGCACCGCCGTTATCGCGAGGCTGAGGTCCGCGCACTGCTCGCGGGCATCCCGCAGCAGCGCAGCGAGGCCTGAACAACTGCATGACCGGGCAATTCGGCAGGTCCCCCAACGTGCCGAGGAGCCCGAACCCCAGTTCCAAGCGACGCGGGTCCTGCCCCAACAGGGCCTTCGCCCGGGCTCTTGGGAGCCCTCCCAGCACGTGACAGGGTGCGTCGTCGATCGCGCTGGACCCCGCCGGGTCCAGCGCGATCTTTTTTGTGCTCCCGGCGTCGGCGGCCGAAAGCTCCGTGAGCGGGCTTGTCGGACTCTGGGGAGGGCTGTCGGAACTGCCGCGGAAGACCTCGGGACGGGGGCCGGACGGGGCCGCGGGTCGGCCGCCCCGGAGAGTGCAATTGCACATATTAAATTGACCAGTTGTAGGCGAGGCGTAAATACCGCGCTTTCAGAAACTCATGCAGTGACACCCGTCACACGCGGAAGCCCCGGTCGTCTCCAGACTACGCACACGAACGGAACCCCAGGCTCCACCTTGCCACGCCCGAGCGGGTGCCGGAGTACGCCGGAGGTCACGCGGTGGTGGGCCTTTCTTCCCCCGGAGGTCACGCGGTGGTGGGCCTTTCTTCCCCCGCCGGCCCCTCCGGCACCTGGACGGGACGCGACGGCGAGTCCATCGCCAGGCGCAGCAGACGATGGCAGATCGGACAGTGGCGGGTCAGATGCCCGAACGACGACGCGGCCGACAGGTGCGCCCGGAGCAGCGCCCGCGTCTCGTGCCTAGCCGATGCCGCCATACGCCACCTCCAGGGGGGCCGCTGCGGGAACGCGCCCTGGTTTCTGGGTACCGAGCGAATGTGACGCCGTCAAGACCGCACACAGCGCCCACGGGCCTGAAGCGCCCCATGGGCCCGCAGCGACGAAAGCGGCGACGAACAACCCGGCACCACAAACCGGCGCCACAAACCGGCGCCCGCCTCCGGCCCCGACGACAACGATGAAGTGCCCGCCCCTCGGAGAGGGGACGGGCACTTCGTCATTGCGGTCCTGACGGGATTTGAACCCGCGGCCTCCACCTTGACAGGGTGGCGAGCACTCCAAACTGCTCCACAGGACCAGGTTTCGCAGCACCATCCGTGCGTTGCGCTGCGAGAAGGACTGTACAGGAGGGTGAGCCCCCTGGTCGAACTCACCCACCGTACCCACCCGACTACGGAACCGCCGCGTCGATCGCCTTCACGATCCGCTTGTCCGAGACGGGATACGCCGTCCCGAGCGCGTGCGCGAAATAACTGACCCGGAGCTCCTCGATCATCCAGCGGATGTCCAGCACCGACGCCGGAACCGGGCGGCCCTTCGGCAACTGCTCCAGCAGCCACGCGTACTCGTCCTGCATCTCCCGCACCTTCTCCATGCGCGTGGTGTCCCGCTGCACGTTGGTCGGCATCTGCTGCAACCGCCGGTCGGCGGCCACCAGGTACCGCATCAGGTCCGGCAGCCGCCGAAGCCCCGCCTCCGTCACGAAACCGGGCTTCACCAGGGCGTCCAACTGCCCCCGCACGTCCCGCAGGTTCTCCAGCAGCGTGGGGCTGCGAACGCCCTTCAGACGGCGCTCACAGGCCTGCCAGGCGGCAAGGACCTGCTGCACCTGCCCGACCGTACGGACCGTCGTGTCGACGATCTCCGCACGCACCTTGTCGAACAGCTTCCGGTACGACTCCCCGTCCCACACCGGACCACCGAAGTCCGCGATCAGCCTGTCCGCCGCCGCCATCGCACAGTCGTCGAACAGGGCCTGGACCGAACCGTGCGGATTGGCGGACAGCGCCAGCTTCTGCGCGTTCGTCAGGCGATCGCTCGCGAATTTGGCCGCGTTCACCGGGACATTGCGCAGAATCAGCCGACGCGTCCCCCGCCACATCGCCTCCGCCTGCTCGGCCTCCGTGTCGAACAGACGCACCGACACCGTGTCGCCGTCGTCCACCAGCGCCGGATACGCCTTCACCGGCTGCCCGGCCCGCCGGGTCTCGAAGACACGGTCCAGCGTGCCGATCGTCCAGTCCGTCAGACCCGCGCGCTCCAGCGACTCCCCGCCCCGCCGCTCCGCGGTGGCCGCCGCGGCCTGGGACAACGCCTTGCGCGCCCTCGGCTTCAGCCGCAGCCGCAAAGCCTCCAGATCCTTGTCCTCCGCCAGCTTGCGGCGCCGCTCGTCCACGATGCGGAACGTGACACGCAGATGGTCCGGCACCCTCGACCAGTCGAAGTCCTCCGCCTCGAACGGCACCCCCACCATCCGCCTGAGCTCGCGCGCCATCGTCACCGTCAACGGCTCCTGAAGAGGAACCGCCCTCTCCAGGAACGCCTTCGCGTAGTTCGGCGCCGGGACGTAGTGACGACGGACCGGCTTCGGCAGCGAACGGATCAGCTCCGTCACCAACTCCTCCCGCAACCCCGGGATCTGCCAGTCGAAACCCTCGTCCGTGACCTGGTTCAGAACCTGCAACGGGATGTGCACCGTCACACCGTCCGCGTCGGCGCCCGGCTCGAACTGGTACGTCACCCGGAACTTCAGATCACCCTGCCGCCAGGAATCCGGATAGTCGGCCTTCGTCACCGCCTCCGCCGACTCCCGGATGAGCATCTCCCGCTCGAAGTCGAGGAAGTCCGGCTGCTCCTGCCGCTTGCGCTTCCACCACGAGTCGAAATGCGCACCCGACACCACGTGCTCGGGCACCCGCTGCTCGTAGAAGTCGAACAACGTCTCGTCGTCGACCACGATGTCCCGGCGCCGCGCCCGGTGCTCCAGCTCCTCCACCTCGCTCAACAGCCGGCGGTTGTCGGCGAAGAACTTGTGATGGGTACGCCAGTCGCCCTCCACGAGCGCGTTGCGGATGAACAGCTCCCGCGACACCTCCGGGTCGATACGGCCGTAGTTCACCTTCCGCTGCGCGACGATCGGCACGCCGTACAGCGTCACCTTCTCGTACGCCATCACCGCCGCCTGGTCCTTCTCCCAGTGCGGCTCGCTGTACGTCCGCTTCAGCAGATGCCCGGCGAGCGGCTCCACCCACTCCGGCTCGATCTTCGCGTTGACCCGCGCCCACAACCGGGATGTCTCCACCAGCTCCGCGGACATCACGAAACGCGGCTGCTTCCGGAACAGCGCCGAACCCGGGAAGACCGCGAACTTCGCGTTCCGCGCCCCCAGATACTCGTTCTTGTTGCCGTCCTTCACATCCTTCATCCCGATGTGGGACAGCAGCCCGGCCAGCAGCGAGACATGAACGCGGTCCGCGGCGGCGTCCTCCTCGTTGAGGTGGATACCCATCTGCTTCGCCACCGTACGCAGCTGGGTGTAGATGTCCTGCCACTCACGGATGCGCAGGAAATTCAGATACTCCTGCTTGCACATCCGCCGGAAGGAACTGGACCCCCGCTCCTTCTGCTGCTCGCGCAGATAGCGCCACAGATTGAGGTAGGCCAGGAAGTCGCTGCTCTCGTCCCTGAAACGAGCGTGCTGCTGATCGGCCTGCGTCTGCTTGTCGGCGGGACGCTCACGCGGGTCCTGGATGGACAGCGCGGCGGCTATCACCATCACCTCACGGACACAGCCGTTGCGGTCCGCCTCCAGCACCATGCGCGCCAGCCGCGGATCCACCGGCAGCTGCGCCAGCTTCCGGCCCGTCTGCGTCAGCCGCTTGCGTGGATCCTGCTGCGCCGGATCCAGCGCACCCAGCTCCTGCAGCAACTGCACACCGTCACGGATGTTCCGGTGATCCGGCGGATCGATGAACGGGAACTTCTCGATCTCACCCAGACCCGCCGCGGTCATCTGCAGAATGACCGACGCCAGGTTCGTCCGCAGGATCTCCGCGTCCGTGAACTCCGGCCGGGCGAGAAAATCCTCCTCGCTGTACAGCCGGATGCAGACACCGTCACTCGTACGACCACAACGGCCCTTGCGCTGATTGGCACTCGCCTGCGAGACCGGCTCGATCGGCAGCCGCTGCACCTTGGTGCGGTGACTGTAACGGCTGATACGGGCGAAACCGGGATCGATCACGTACTTGATCCCCGGAACGGTCAGCGACGTCTCGGCGACATTGGTCGCCAGCACGATCCGGCGCCCCGTGTGCGGCTGGAAAACCCGGTGCTGCTCGGCGTGCGACAGCCGGGCGTACAGCGGCAGGATCTCCGTGAACCGATACTTCTTCTTCTCCAGCGCGTCCGCCGTGTCGCGGATCTCCCGCTCACCGGACAGGAAGACCAGGATGTCGCCCGGCCCCTCGCCCATCAGCTCCTCGACCGCGTCCGTGATCGCCGTGATCTGATCCCGGTCGGAGTCGTCGCCGTCCTCCTCCAGCAGCGGCCGGTACCGCACCTCCACCGGATACGTCCGCCCGCTGACCTCCACGATCGGCGCGTCACCGAAATGCCGCGAGAACCGCTCCGGATCGATCGTCGCGGAGGTGATGACCACCTTCAGATCCGGCCGGCGCGGCAGCAACTGCGCCAGGTATCCCAGCAGGAAGTCGATGTTCAGGGACCGCTCGTGCGCCTCGTCGATGATGATCGTGTCGTAGGCGCGCAGCTCCCGGTCCGTCTGGATCTCCGCGAGCAGGATGCCGTCCGTCATCAGCTTGATGAACGTGGCCTCCGGGTTCACCTGGTCGGTGAACCGCACCTTCCAGCCCACCGACTCCCCCAACGGGGTGTCCAGCTCCTCCGCGACCCGCTCCGCGACCGTACGGGCGGCGATACGACGCGGCTGGGTGTGCCCGATCATGCCGCGCACCCCCCGCCCGAGCTCCAGACAGATCTTCGGGATCTGCGTCGTCTTCCCGGAGCCGGTCTCACCCGCCACGATCACGACCTGGTGATCGCGGATCGCCTCCGCGATGACGTCCTTCTTCTGACTGACCGGCAACTGCTCCGGATACGAGACGGCGGGCACGCGGCCACGCCGCTCACCCATCCGCTCCTCGGCCCTGCCGATCTCCTCCCCGATCTCGGCGAGGACAGCGGCCCGGGCCTCCGGCTTACGGATCTTGCGCGCGCCTTCGAGCCGGCGCCCGAGCCGGTGCGCGTCACGCAGGGACAACTCGGTCAGCCGGGAGGCGAGCACGCCGAGGACCGGTGCGGCGGGGGCAGGGTGCGTAGACATACGCGTTCCAGGATCTCATCCCGCGGAAATTCCTGGCGACCGATTTGCCCCCGACGCCCCCACGGCCCCCCACCACGGCCCCGGACGCACGTTCGAGCACCCGCCCATCCAGGCGAAACGGCGACAAAAACCCCCGATCGAACAGCCATCACGACCTAGATTCCCTGTTCGTGAAACTGGTGCTGCGGATCAAGCTGCTCCCGACGCCCGCACAGGCATCGGCCCTCGACGCGACCCTCCGCGCCTGCAACCAAGCCGCCAACCACGTCTCCGCCATCGCCCACGCCGACCGCACCACCGACATCCGAGCCCTCCGAGCCCGGACCTACACCCACCTCAAGACCGACTGGAACCTCGGCGCCCAAGCCGCCCAGCACGTCATCAAGAAGACCAGAGACGCCTACACGTCCCTCAGGAGCAACCTCAAAGCCGGCAACCTCGGCAAGCCGGGAACCCCGCGACACCGAGCAGCCACCGGGAAGCCCCTCACCTTCCGCACCCACGCCGCCCAGCCCTACGACGACCGCATGCTCTCCTGGCAGACGGAACGACGCACCGTCTCCATCTGGACCACCGCGGGCCGCATCAAACACCTCCCCTACACCGGCGGCGAAGAACACCTCCGACTGCTCGACCGGTACCGCCGAGGCGAATCCGACCTGCTGACCCACAACGGCCAGTGGTACCTCATGGCCACCCTCGACATCCCCGACCCCCCGCAGAACCCCGCCCCGCACGGATTCATCGGCGTCGACCTCGGCATCGCCGACATCGCCACCACCTCCACCGGACACCGGCACAGCGGCAGACGACTCAACCGCACCCGCGCCAACGACCGGAAGCTGCGCACCGAACTCCAGAGGAAGGGCACACGGTCCGCGAAACGACGGGCCGGACGCCACGCGGGCAGAGAGGCCAGACGCACCCGCGACATCAACCACAAGATCAGCAAGCACATCGTGGCGGAGGCTCAACGCACCGGCCGCGGCATCGCCCTCGAAGACCTGAAGGGCATCCGCGAACGGGCACGGCTGAAAAAGCCCCAACGCGTCACGGTCAACTCCTGGGCCTTCCACCAACTCGGCGCCTTCATCGCCTACAAGGCGCGCCGGGCGGGAGTCCCCCTGGTCCATGTGAACCCCGCGTACACCAGCCAGGAGTGCTCGCGCTGTCACCACATCGACCGACGCAACCGGCCCAGCCAGGCCGTGTTCGTCTGCCGGTCCTGCGGCTTCGTTGAGCACGCGGACCTCAATGCGTCCCACGTCATCAGCCGGCGCGGCTGGTGGGTGTGGGTCTGCGGGGCCGAGTCACAGGCCCCTGCCCTCACGCTGATCGCGTAGGGCTGGATGCGCCGTTCCCGCCGAAGCCATCGGCGGGAACGAGCTGCAAGCCGGGGAGCACGGCTCCCGGGCAGCGGACGCGGACGCTCGTACGAGTGATCCAGCAGGACAGCTGGCCACAGACAACAAAGCCCCGATCCGAAGATCAGGGCTTCTGCTGTGGCTGGGGCCGGGGTCGAACCGGCGACCTATCGCTTTTCAGGCGATCGCTCGTACCAACTGAGCTACCCAGCCGCAAGGTTTCACGTGAAACCTCGGCGGTCCTGACGGGATTTGAACCCGCGGCCTCCACCTTGACAGGGTGGCGAGCACTCCAAACTGCTCCACAGGACCAAGCTTGTGTACGACAGTGTCGCACACCGTACTGCGTGCCCCCAACGGGATTCGAACCCGTGCTACCGCCTTGAAAGGGCGGCGTCCTAGGCCGCTAGACGATGAGGGCTATCGGCCCGCCTGGGCGCTTCTCAGCGCGTCGGGGACGTGAGAAGCATATGGGATGGCGGGAGGTATCGCCAAAACGGTTTAAGGGCTGGGGGTGGAAGGGGCGGGAGAGGAGGGTGTGGCGCCCGGTTTGTTCTCGTCCGGGAGGTGGCGGGCGACCTCGGCCGTCGTCTCGCCCAGGCCGCCGAGTTTGATCGAGTCCCAGGCCTGGAGCCGGCGGGTGTCCCGGTCGAAGTAGAGGACGGACGCCTCGATCGGCGCGGGGTACTGGCGCTCCAGTGCGCGCAGGCCGCTGCCGCCGGTGGAGCCCTCCATGCGCAGGCGGGTGCCGTAGCGCATGACCTCGTCGCCCTCGTGGTGCAGGTGTCCGGCCAGGACCAGTGGCACCGTGCCGTCCGTCTCGCGTGCCGCCGAGGGTTCGTGGGCGAGGGCGACGTCGACGGGGGTGCCGGCGTTGGTCTGGTCGCGCAGGGCGGTGGCGAGGCGGGCGCCCGCGAGTTCCTCCGAGGCGTCGGCTCCTGGTTTGTTCGAGCGGTCGGGGGTGTACTGCGGGTCGCCGATGCCGGCGAAGCGCAGTCCCGCGATCGTCTGTGCCCGGCCGTTGTCGAGGACGTGGACGTTGCCCATGCGGGAGAGGTAGCGCTGGGTGGCGGCGGAGTCGTGGTTGCCCCTGATCCAGACGTACGGGGCGCCCAGGTCCTTGATGGGGTCGAGGAAGCCGTTCTCGGCGGCTGTTCCGTGGTCCATGGTGTCGCCGGTGTCCACGATCACGTCGACCTTGTACTGGTCCACCAGCGAGGCGATGATCTTCCAGCTCGCCGGGTTGAGGTGGATGTCGGACACGTGCAGGACGCGGACGGTGCTGGGGTCCGGCTGGTAGGCGGGGAGCGTGGAGGTGGCGTCGTAGAGCTTGGTCACGTTGGTGACGAGGCGGGCGAGTTCTTTCTGGTAGACGTCGAACTCGGTGACGATGTTGCGGGCGTTGCCGACCAGGGACGGGGCCGAGGAGAGCAGTCCGGAGTACTTGGGTTCGAGGACGGATTCGGGGTTCCAGGTGGCGTACGCGGATGCTCCGGAGGCGCCGAGGAGTGCGAGGGCGAGGCCGCCGGCGGCGAGGGCGCGGCGGGGGCGGCGGTAGACGGCGAGGCCGAGGGCGGTGGCGCCGGAGACGACGGCGACGCAGGAGCGCAGGGCGAGGTCGCGGGTGCCGGCCTCGATGTCGCGGGCGACTTCGTCCTGGAGGCCGGAGAGGCGTTCGGGGTGGTCGACGAGGGCTTGGGCGCGGACCGGGTCGAGTTGGTCGACGTTGACGTCGAGGCGGACGGGTGCGTGGTGGCTGTTGAGCTGGAGGGCGCCGAGCGGCGAGATGTTGATCTTCGTTCCGCCGGTGAGTGAGGGGCGCAGGGTCATGGTGGTGTCCATGGGGCCTACGGGGACGCGGACGTTGCCGACTATGAGCAGGCCGAGCCAGGCGCCGAGCAGGACGACGGTGATCAGGCCGAGGGCGCGGGTCCAGGGGTGGGGGCGCGCGGGCAGTTCCATGGTGGGGTGGGGGTGGTGTGTGCGGTGGCGGCGGGTGAGGGGGCGCGGGGTCCTGCGGATCCGGTTCACGACGGTCGTGGCGACGGCGGGGACGGCGGGGACGCGGGCCATTGGTCGCGTATGCCCAGGTGTGTGGCTGGATATGCGGTGGTGCGCATGGCTCTCGTGGTGTCGGGTCGTGGCTGACAATGGGCGTGTGCTGGAGATGACACGCGAGGAGTTCGAGGAACTGGTCGCCGAGGCGCTCGACCGGATTCCGCCGGAGTTGACGCGGTTGATGGACAACGTGGCGGTGTTCGTCGAGGACGAGCCTCCGGCGGATGATCCCGATTTGCTGGGGTTGTACGAGGGTACCCCGCTGACGGATCGGGGCGAATGGTACGCGGGGGTGCTGCCGGATCGGATCACGGTGTACCGGGGTCCGACGTTGCGGATGTGTGAGTCGCGGGAGGACGTGGTGGCCGAGACGGAGGTGACGGTGGTGCACGAGATCGCGCACCATTTCGGCATCGACGACGCTCGGCTGCACGCGCTGGGTTACGGGTAGGCCGTTGTCGGCGCGTTGCGCGTGTCCTCTTGTGGGCGGCGGGAGTTGGGCAGGTTGACTTCGTCCCTCTCGGAGGTGGCTGCCCGTGCGCCCCTTGAACGTGTCCGTCCGTCTGGCCGCTGCGGTGGTGGCTGTCGCCGCGGCTGCCGGCTGCATGAGTGTGGGTGAGGGCGGGGGCGGGAGTGCCGGGCCGTCGCGTTCCGTGGGGGAGCGGGGTGGTGCGGCGCGGGACGGGGGGACGGCGATGTCCGGGGGTGGTGCCGGGGTCGGGGCGGCGGCGGACGGCAGGCACGGTGCGGGTGGGAAGGACCGGGGGAAGGGGAAGGGCGGGGGGAAGAAGGGGGAGGGGCGGGAGTCTGCTTCCGCTGCCGCTTCGCCGTCGGTGGGGGCCGGTGGGTCGGTGCGTCCGGGTGGGCCGGGGGTGAGTTCCGGGCCGGGGGTTCCGGGGTCGACCAGGGGGCAGCAGCCGACGCCGACGCGGTCCGTTGTGACGGAGCCCACGCCTACTCAGCAGCCGTCGTCGTCGGCGCCGGAGCCGCCGCCGTCGGCCGAGCCGTCGTCGTCGGCGCACGAGCAGGGGCCGCAGTTGGCGGGGCGGGTGCCGGTGTCGGCGGCTGGGGCGCGGGTGTGAGGGCGGAGGCGCTCTTGCGGGGGCGGGGGTGGGGGCGGGCCGGTGTGCCGGTGCGGTGGTGGGGTGTGACGGACGTCCCGGGATCTCGGTTTGCCTTGGGGGGCGGTGGGTGCGTATGGTGGTAGATCGTTTGATCCCATTTGCCCGGCGCCAACGCAGAGCGCGCCGTGTGGCGCGTACTCTCCCTTGCCGTGGCTGACCGCACAGAGGCGGTCGTATTGCGAATCACGGAGTTGACGGGCGCGTGCCGACGAGACTCCGGAAGGTTTCGCATACGCATGTCCATTTCCAGTGCTGATCACGTCGTCGTGTCCGAGGACGACGAGGCGACCGACACCCCCGAGGTCACTTTCGCCGACCTCGGTCTGCCCGAGGGCGTCGTGCGCAAGCTGGCGCAGAACGGCGTGACCACTCCGTTCCCGATCCAGGCCGCGACCATCCCGGACGCGCTGGCCGGGAAGGACATCCTGGGCCGGGGCCGTACCGGTTCCGGCAAGACGCTGTCCTTCGGTCTGCCGACGCTGGCCACGCTGGCCGGCGGCCGTACCGAGAAGCACCGGCCGCGCGCGGTCATCCTCACGCCGACGCGTGAGCTGGCCATGCAGGTGGCGGACGCGCTGCAGCCGTACGGTGACGTTCTCGGGCTGAAGATGAAGGTCGTCTGCGGCGGTACGTCGATGGGCAACCAGATCTACGCCCTGGAGCGCGGCGTCGACGTCCTCGTCGCCACGCCGGGCCGGCTGCGCGACATCATCGGCCGTGGTGCCTGCTCGTTGGAGGACGTGCAGATCGCCGTCCTGGACGAGGCCGACCAGATGTCCGACCTGGGCTTCCTGCCGGAGGTCACGGAGCTGCTCGACCAGGTGCCGGCCGGCGGCCAGCGGATGCTGTTCTCCGCGACCATGGAGAACGAGATCAAGACGCTCGTCGACCGTTATCTGAAGGACCCGGTCTCGCACGAGGTCGATGCGGCGCAGGGCGCGGTGACGACCATGTCGCACCACATCCTGATCGTGAAGCCCAAGGACAAGGCGCCGGTCACCTCGGCGATCGCTTCCCGCAAGGGCCGCACGATCATCTTCGTGCGTACCCAGCTGGGCGCCGACCGGGTCGCCGAGCAGCTGAGTGACGCCGGTGTGAAGGCGGACGCGCTGCACGGCGGCATGACGCAGGGCGCCCGGACCCGGACGCTGGCCGACTTCAAGGACGGGTATGTCAACGTCCTGGTCGCCACCGACGTCGCCGCCCGTGGCATCCACGTCGACGGCATCGACCTGGTGCTGAACGTGGATCCGGCCGGTGACCACAAGGACTACCTGCACCGCGCCGGCCGTACGGCCCGTGCGGGCCGCACCGGCACGGTGGTGTCGCTGTCGCTGCCGCACCAGCGCCGTCAGATCTTCCGGCTGATGGAGGACGCGGGTGTCGATGCCTCGCGTCACATCATCAACTCGGGTACGGCCTTCGAGCCGGAGGTCGCCGAGATCACCGGCGCCCGGTCGATGACGGAGGTCCAGGCGGAGTCCGCGGGCAATGCCGCTCAGCAGGCCGAGCGTGAGGTCGCGCAGCTGACCAAGCAGCTGGAGCGGGCGCAGCGGCGTGCGGCGGAGCTGCGGGAGGAGGCGGACCGGCTGATCGCGCGGGCCGCCCGTGAGCGGGGCGAGGATCCGGAGGCGGCGCTGGCCGAGGCGCAGGCGGCCGTGGTGGCGGAGGCCGTCGAGGTGTCGGTGCCGGAGCAGCCGGCCGCGCGGGACGTGGACGCCGCCGAGCGCTCGGAGCGTTCGGAGGGTGCGTCGTCGTACGAGCGGCGTGAGCGTCGTGACGACCGTGGTGACCGGGGTGGTTTCCGTCGGGACGAGCGGCGTGACGACCGTGGCGACCGGGGTGGTTTCCGTCGGGACGAGCGGCGTGACGACCGTGGTGGGCGTTCGTTCGAGCGTCGTGACGACCGGGGCGGTTTCCGTCGGGACGAGCGGCGTGACGACCGTGGTGACCGGGGTGGTTTCCGTCGGGACGAGCGGCGTGACGACCGTGGTGGGCGTTCGTTCGAGCGTCGTGACGACCGGGGTG
>NZ_JAYMHD010000005.1:0-27237 GCF_035656535.1 Streptomyces sp. H51 | reverse complement strand
GACCGGGGTGGTTTCCGTCGGGACGAGCGGCGTGACGACCGTGGTGGGCGTTCGTTCGAGCGTCGTGACGACCGGGGTGGTTTCCGTCGGGACGAGCGGCGTGACGACCGTGGTGACCGTGGTGGGTTCCGTCGTGATGACCGGGACGACCGTGGTGGGCGTTCGTTCGAGCGGCGTGACGACCGGGGTGACCGGGGTGGTTTCCGCCGGGACGAGCGTTCGGCTGGGCGTTCGTTCGAGCGTCGTGACGAGCGGGGCGGGCACCGCGGCAGCGACCGTCCGTTCAACCGTGACCGCCGTGACGACCGTCCCGGTTTCCGCGCGGGTGGGCACGAGCGCCCGTTCGGCCGCCGTGACGACCACCGTGGGGCCGACCGCGGGGCTGGTTCCTTCGGTCGTCGTGACGACAAGCCGCGCTGGAAGCGCAACGGCTGATCCGCCGGCCGGACCCGTCGGCTGACGCGGGTGATCGGTGAGGGGCCCGTACGACTCTTGTCGTGCGGGTCTCTTCCTTTTGGCGTACGCGGCGACGGCGAGGGGCAGTTTTTGGCCATGTTGTGACGCATGTCACGCCTCCGGCGCGGGAATCGCTGGGGACATGACAGATGACGCCATCGCGACTGGGCTGTCGGACGAAGAACGGCTTGCCCAGCTCGGCTACACGCAGGTCCTTGCCCGCCGCATGTCGGCGTTCTCCAACTACGCAGTCTCCTTCACGATCATCTCGGTCCTGTCGGGCTGCCTGACGCTGTACCTGTTCGGCATGAACACCGGCGGCCCCGCCGTGATCACCTGGGGCTGGGTCGCGGTGGGTCTGATGACGCTGTTCGTCGGTCTGGCCATGGCCGAGATCTGTTCGGCCTACCCGACGTCGGCCGGCCTGTACTTCTGGGCGCACCGGCTTGCTCTGCCGCGCACGGCGGCCGCCTGGGCGTGGTTCACGGGCTGGTTCAACGTGCTGGGTCAGGTCGCGGTGACCGCCGGCATCGACTTCGGCGCCGCGTCCTTCCTGGGCGCGTACCTGAACCTGCAGTTCGACTTCGAGGTCACGCCCGGCCGCACGGTCCTGCTGTTCGCGGCGATCCTGCTGCTGCACGGCCTGCTGAACACGTTCGGGGTGCGCATCGTCGCCCTTCTCAACAGCGTCAGCGTGTGGTGGCACGTGCTGGGTGTGGCGGTGATCGTCGGCGCGCTCGCCTTCGTCCCGGACAGGCACCAGTCGGCGTCCTTCGTGTTCGGCGAGTTCGTGAACAACACGGGCTGGGGCAGCGGCGTGTACGTGGTCCTGCTCGGTCTGCTGATGGCGCAGTACACGTTTACCGGCTACGACGCCTCGGCCCACATGACGGAGGAGACGCACGACGCGTCCACGGCGGGGCCGAAGGGGATCGTCCGCTCCATCTGGACGTCCTGGATCGCGGGCTTCGTGCTCCTGCTGGGCTTCACCTTCGCCATCCAGTCCTACGACCGGCAACTCGCGTCGCCGACCGGGGCGCCGCCGGCCCAGATCCTCCTCGACGCGTTGGGCGTGACGGCCGGCAAGCTGCTGCTGCTGGTGGTGATCGGGGCGCAGCTGTTCTGCGGGATGGCGTCGGTGACGGCCAACAGCCGCATGATCTACGCCTTCTCGCGGGACGGGGCGCTGCCCTTCTCCCGCGTCTGGCACACGGTCAGCCCGCGCACGCGCACCCCGGTGGCGGCGGTGTGGCTGGCGGCGGCCGGAGCGCTGGTCCTCGGTCTGCCGTACCTGATCAACGTGACGGCGTACGCGGCGGTGACGTCGATCGCCGTGATCGGCCTGTACATCGCCTACGTCATCCCGACGCTGCTGCGGGTGCGCAAGGGCGCGGACTTCGAGCGTGGGCCGTGGCACCTGGGCCGCTGGTCGCAGCCGGTGGGTGTGGTGGCGGTGGCGTGGGTCGGGGTGATCACGGTGCTGTTCATGCTGCCGCAGGTCTCCCCGGTCACCACGGAGACGTTCAACTACGCTCCGGTGGCCGTGCTGGTCGTGCTCGGTTTCGCCGCGACCTGGTGGCTGGCGTCGGCCCGGCACTGGTTCCTCAACCCGGAACACGCCCGCACCCTGGCCCGTGAGACGGCCCGTGAGACGGCCCGTGAGACGGCCCGGGCGGGTGCGGCCGAAAAGGTCGATCCGTAACACTCCCGGCCCCGGCCGAGGTTCCGACGCGGCCGTGTCCGCGATACCCGATCGGAGACACGGCCACGTCCGGCTATGCTCGGGGAGGCAACATCGCCAGGGCCCTTAGCTCAATTGGCAGAGCAGTGGACTTTTAATCCATTGGTTGTGGGTTCGAGTCCCACAGGGCCTACGGCCGCAGGGGGAGAGACCATCCCCTCTGACCTGCTGTGCAGCGCCCGGGTCGGCTTCGGTCGGCTCGGGCGCTGTCCTGTTTTCCCGGGTCTTGCGCTGATGCGTGAGCGGTGGGCTTGCGTTTCGTGGAACGTGGTTCGGCGCGGGCCCGGTGGATACCCGGTGGTCATGGGGTTCGGCAGGGTGCCCCATTGAGTGGGCCGTCTGTCGTGGATGTCGACACGCACCTTCGACAGGCGGTGCGCCCGGCCTTCGCCATCACCCTGGACTGCGTCACCGTGCTGGAGCGCTGGGAGCTGGGCCCGGGCCTGCGTCGCGGACGGCTTCGGCCGGGAGAGCGGCGGGGAGCGGAACGGCTCATGATGGACTGATGGGACCACTGATGGGACGGACAGCGGCTTCATCGGCCGCCCGCCCGGGTCCGCGCGGATCGCGTCGGGTGAGCCGATGACGGCCGGACCGCGCGCGGACCGCTCCGAGAGCTTCGGGGAAGCGCTCCTGGGAGCGCTCCTCGATCGCGCGCATGAGCTGCCGGCCCACCTCATCGGTCCACTCGTCGCCGATGTGATGGAGCGGCTGGGGGGCCGCCGTCCGCAGATCCTGCTGCAGGACTACAGCCAGCAGCTGCTCGTGCCCCTGCCCGGCGAGGGCCTCGCGGACGGGGACCCTCAGGTGATCGACGATTCCGCCGCGGGCGGCTGCTTCCTCGACGCGCTGTCCGTCGAACTGCCCGAGGAGGACGGCGTACGCGTCCACCTGCCGCTGCTGGACGGCGGCGATCAGGTGGGCGTCCTGGCGGTGACGCTGGACGCGGTCGACGACGACGACCGCCGCCTGCTGCACCGGGTCGCCGGACTGGTGGCCGATCTGCTGGTGACCAAGCACGGCTACTCCGACCTGTTCTTCCGGATCCGCCGCGGTGAGGAGATGAGCGTGGCCGCGGAGATCCAGTGGTCCCTGCTGCCGCCCCTGGCCATGATCATGCCGCGGGTCGCCGTGGCCGGGGTCCTGGAGCCCGCCTACGACGTGGCGGGAGACAGCTTCGACTACGCGCTCAACGACGACATTCTGCACGTCGCCATGATCGACGCGATGGGGCACGGCCTCGGTGCGGCCACCATGGCCACCGTGGCCATCGGCGCCTACCGCCATGCCCGCCGCTTCGGCATCGGCCTGACGGAGATCTACGCCTACATGGACGACGCCGTGGCGAAGGAGTTCGGCGCCGACCACTTCGTCACCGCGCAGATGATGCGGCTGGACACGACGACGGGTCTCCTGCAGTGGGTGAACGCCGGTCACCCCGCGCCGATGCTCGTCCGCGACCACCGTGTCACGCGCCGGCTGGTCGGGCCGACGACCCTGCCGGTGGGCCTGGGCGGTGCGCAGCCGGAGGTCAGTGAGCTGGGGCTGAAGCGCGGAGATCGCGTCCTGTGCTTCACCGACGGGCTGATCGAGGAGCACACGGCGGGCGGGGAGCAGTTCGGGGAGGAGCAGTTGATCGGTCTGGTGAACGGGCTGGAGCGGACCGGCCGTGGGGTCCGAGCGGTGGCGCGTGCCCTCTCGCACACACTCAAGCGGGCGCGCGGCGGACGGACCACGGACGACGCCACGCTGCTCCTGGTGGAGTGGCGCGGTGTCGGCTGATCGCACCGCCGCCTCCGCGGCCCACCGGGCGGCACGACTCGTCAGCCCGACGGCGTCCGCCCTCCTCCTGTGTCGATGAGGATCTGTCGCGCGGAGCTGACGTTGCAGGCCAGGACAGCCTGGGCCATCGCCGCCCGAGCGTCCTCGGGGGCTGCCTCCGGCGGGACGACCAGCAGCGAGAAGTGGTCCCTGTCGCCCCGGGTGATCAAGACGGTGTCATCGCCCACCGGGAAGGAGTCCACGCGCACCACGTGGTCGTCGACGGCGATCCGCGTGGGGACCCCCGCCCAGGCCGTGGTGTCCAGGCCCACCCGGCTCAGGGGGCCGAGGTACTCCGTGAGCGCATCCAGCAGTGCCGGCAACTCCGCACCGATGTCATGGGATCGCGGCCACCATGCCCCGTCGAGGACCCCTTCGCGCGATGCCGTCGTCTGAAGCCGGAGCAGTGCGCACCCAGGTCGTACGGTCTGATGGATGCCACTCGGCAGCTGCTGGGGAGCGGGGGATGTGTCGGAGTCGGTCATGAGGACCACCCCTTCGTGATCCGGCGGACACGGGGTGCGCCGTGCTGCTGACCACGCTACTCCCCTCACCGCGAGTGTCGGTGTAGTCCGAAAATCAACGGTTTCGCCTTGATTCTCAGATGTCGCCGTGATCAGCCGGATTCGTCGGGAATCGCCGGCCTGCCCGGACGCGGCACCGCGCTGCTCGCCGAGACCGGCGGCAGCGGCGCTGCCGGAAACGCCGGCGGGCTTCTGCCGGAGCTGCCGAGGCGGACGACCGCGTGGAAGTCGTCGGTCAGGTGGCGTCCGGGCCGTGGACGGGCAGCGGCACGGACCACTCCAGGACCGTGCCGGAGGGGTCGCGGCGGCCGACCGCGAGGTGTCCGCCGAGTTCCCCGGCGCGGCTGTGCATGTTGGCCAGGCCGCTGCGGCGGGTCACGGCGGGATCGATCCCGCGGCCGTCGTCGGCGACGGTCAGCCGCAGGGTCCCGTCCGTCGCCTCCACGCTGATCTCCACCGCGGTGGCGACCGCGTGCCGGGCGGCGTTGGACAGGGCTTCGCGCAGTACGGCCAGGAGGTGGTCGGCGTGGTGCGCGGACACGTCGGTGTCGAGCAGGCCGGTCATGCGCAGTGCCGGGGTGAAGCCGAGGGCCGCGGAGGCCTCGGCGCTCAGCGCCACGAGCCGGGAGCGCAGGCCGGTGCGGCGGCCGGGGTGGTCCTGGTGCTGCAGGCCGAAGATGGTGGAGCGGATGACCTTGATGGTGTCGTCCAGGTCGTCGACGACCCGCTGGACGCGGTCGGCGGCGTCCGGGCGGTCGCCGAGGCGGCCCAGGGCGGCCTGCAGGCTCAGGCCGTCGGCGAACAGCCGTTGGATGACCAGGTCGTGCAGGTCCCGCGCGATGCGGTCGCGTTCCCCCAGGAGGGTGAGCTGTTCGGCGTCCCGGCGGTGTTCGGCGATCTCCAGCGCCAGGGCGGCCTGGTCGGCGAAGGCGCACACCATCTCCACCACCGCCTCGTCGAAGGGGGCGCCGCCGGGTTCGTTGGCCACCTGCAGCACGCCGCGCACCCGCTCGCGGCCGGCGACCGGGACGAAGAAGGCGGGTCCGAGCGGGACGACGGAGGCGCTGCCGCCCGCAATGCGCGAATTGGCGGTCAGGGAATCGCTGCTGACGGTCTGTCCCGTCGCGTAGACCTTCGCCGCCAGGGTGGTGCCGGGCAGCGCCAGGCCCCGCACCCGGTCCGCCGAACGGCCGGCCGCCGCCTCCACGACCAGTTCCTCGCTGTCGCCCACCGGGAGGGCCAGGGTCACCAGGTCCGCGCCGGTCATCTCCCGCACCACGTCGGCCAGCGACCGCAGGGTCCGCGCGGGGTGCTCCCCGGACAGCAGGGCGCGGGTCAGGTCCGCACCGGCCGCGAGCCGGCGTTCGCGGTGCCGGCTCTCGTCGTAGAGGCGGGCGTTGTCGACCGCCACGCCCGCCGCGGCGGCCAGGCTGCGCAGGATCGATTCGTCGTCGGCGTCGAACGGCCGGCCGTTCCGCTTGCCGGCCAGGTATAGGGTGCCGTAGACCTCGCCCCGGGCCTGTACGGCGGAGTCGAGGAAGGTGAGGGAACGCGGTTCGCGGATCAACTGGTCGGCCGACGGGTCGGTCAGCGGGCCCCTCAGCGGGGCGGTCAACGGGTCGGGGAGGTCCTGGCTCTCGGGGCGGGATCCGGTACGCCGGACCGTCGGCTGCTCGTCGCAGTGGGCGCCGCGGTCGACGGTGACGAACTGCCGTATCCGGCCTGCCTCACCCAGGACGCCGAGCGCACCGTACTCGGCGTCGACCAACTCGGCCGCGTACTGCACGATCCGCCGCAGCAGGTCCTCCAGGTCGAGGTCGCCGCTGATCGCGACGACGGCGTCCAGCAGCGTCTGCATCCGGTCGCGGCCGTCCGCAGCCCTCCGGGCGTGGTCTCGCCGCCCGTCCGGCGACGCCCTGCTGGGCAGCCGCCGGGCGAAGCCCTCACTGTTCGTGCCCGACCGGTCGTTCACGGAGCCGCCTCACCTCTCGAACCGGCATACGTCTCCAGCATGCGCAGACAGCCCCACCGGATCGCAACGGCAACGGCAGCGGCAACCGCAACGCACGGTGCCGGGCGGGGGCGGTACCGGTGGCCGCAGGCCGGGCTGTGGCCGCTGCCCCTCTCCTGGGACGGACGTTCCCGCGGGAGCCGCCACGGGCCTTCCTGGTTTCGCCGTCCGGGGACGGACACCGGGGCGGTCCGCATCCATCCGCCTCCCCTGATGTGTGGGAGTCACACTTGTTGTCGGCGGATCGTCCGGGTGGGGGCGTGGTGCGGGGAGGGGGAGGGAGAGGGGTGTGCCGGTCGGTTGCTGCCGTAAGTTGGGCGGGTGTCCTCGCTTCCGTTGATCCTTTTGCTGTCGGGCAGCCTGCGGGCCGGTTCCGGCAACGAGGCCGTGCTGCGCACCGCACAGGCCGTCGCCCCGTCCGTGCCGGTGCGCACGGAGCTGTACGACGGCCTGGCGCGGCTGCCGCACTTCAACCCCGACGACGACCGGGACCCGCTGCCGGCGCCGGTGGCCGGGCTGCGGGCGGCGATCGGCCGGGCGGCCGGGATCCTGGTCTGCACGCCGGAGTACGCCGGAACCCTGCCGGGCTCGTTCAAGAACCTGCTCGACTGGACGGTGGGCGGGACCGAGATCGGCGGCAAGCCGGTCGCCTGGGTCAACGCCGCCGCTCCGGGCCGCGGTGAGGGCGCGCAGGCCACGCTGCGGACGGTGCTGGAGTACACCGGCGCGAGCGTCGTGCCGTCCGCCTGCGTGCGGCTGCCCGTCGACCGGCAGGCGATCGGGGCGGACGGGCTGATCGCCGACCCGGAGACGCGGCGGGAGCTGGAGCGCGTCCTCGGGCTGTTGGCCGACCCGGCCCGCTGAGGGCTGCCGTCCTCAGCCCGCGGTCAGCTCCGTGAGGCTGTCCAACGGCAGCGTGTGCCGCGTCTGGAGAACCTTCGCGCGCAGGTAGCGGACGTTGTGGGCGGTGGTGAACACCCCCGTGGGCACGCGGTCGCGGACGTCGATGCCGAGGGTGCGCAGCTGCTCCGCCTTGTCCGGGTTGTTGGACAGCAGGTCCAGTTCGCCGATGCCGAGGGCGCGCAGCATCTGGGCGGCCGCCGTGTAGTCGCGGGCGTCCTCGGGCAGGCCGAGCGCCGCGTTCGCCTGGTAGGTGTCCAGGCCGTCGTCCTGGAGCGCGTAGGCGTCGAGCTTGTTGTAGAGGCCGATGCCGCGTCCCTCCTGGCGGAGGTAGAGCAGGACGCCGCCGCGGCCGGCGATGCGCTCGACCGCTTCGCGCAGCTGGGGTCCGCAGTCGCAGCGGGCCGAGCCGAAGACGTCGCCGGTCAGGCACTCGGAGTGCAGGCGGACCAGCGGAGGCGTGCCGGGGGCCGGGTCGCCGAGGACCACGGCCACGTGCTCGCGGTCGTCGGCCAGGCCGTGGAAGGTGACCAGGTCGGCGTCGGCGCTGTATCCGTCGTGGAAGCGCAGCGGTACCCGCACGCGGGAGCGCGGCGTGGCGGCGGGGAAGTCGGGGGCGGGGTCGGGCATGCGGGCCTCCGGGGCCGGGGTGGACGGCGCGGACGGGTGCTCTGCTTCCGTGCTCGCGGTTGCACGGGAGGTGTGCTTCAGATTTGAAGCAGATCCGCTGAGGGGACCCTACTCCATGCTTTAAATTTGAATCAACAGCTTTGCGGTGCGGCTCACGACCACGTGGTGCGGCTCACGAACAAGCGGCGCGGCTCACGAACAAGCGGCGCGGCTCAGGAGCAAGGGGAGGAGCGGCGGCGCCACGGGACCTCGTCGGGGGCCGGCCGGGGGGCGTCCTGGCCCTCCAGCGCCCGCGCGATCCCCGTGCAGATGTCCTCCAGCTGTCCCACCTGCTCCTCGGTGAGGTGGTCGAAGAGGGACGCGCGCACCGTCTCGACGTGGCCGGGAGCCGTGCGTTCCAGCACCGCCATGCCCTCGTCGGTCAGTGCGGCGATGCTGCTCCGCTTGTCCCACCTGCAGTTCTCGCGCCGCAGCAGGCCGTCCTTCTCCAGCCGGGTCACCGCGTACGTCAGACGGCTGCGGGTGATCTTCGTCTTCTCCGCGAGGTCGGTCATGCGCAGCCTGTGCTCCGGCGCATCGGAAAGATTCGCGAGGATGGAGTAGTACAGGTGCGGCATGCCGGCGTCCTGCTGGAGCTGCCGGTCGAGCGCGTCCTCCAGGAGGTGCGTCGCCGCGAGGTAAGCGCGCCAGGCGCGCTGCTCGTCCGGGGTGAGCCAGCGGGGTGTCATGCCACCAGTGTAAGTTTGTTTCAAACTTGAACCAGGACCGCCCGCCTCCGAGAGTGAGCGCGCTCGATGCCGCATCCCTACGTCCTGCTGTCCGCCGCCGTCTCCCTGGACGGCTACCTCGACGACACCGGCCCCGAGCGGCTCCTGCTCTCCGGCCCGGCGGACTTCGACCGGGTCGACGAGGTACGTGCTTCCGTCGACGCGATCCTGGTCGGTGCCGGGACGATCCGGGCCGACAACCCGCGGCTGCTGGTCAACTCGGAGCGTCGCCGCGCCGACCGGGTGGCCGCGGGCCGGTCCGCCTACCCGCTCAAGGTCACCGTCAGCGCGTCGGGGGAACTCGATCCGGCGGCGCGGTTCTGGCACACGGGCGGCGAGAAGGTCCTCTACACGACGGACCAGGGCGCCGAGCGGGCCCGCGCGCTGGGGCTCGCCGCCGACATCGTCGCGCTGGGCGACGACGTCGGCTGGCGGCCGCTGCTGCGGCACCTGCACGACGTCCGGGGGGTGCGCCGTCTCATGGTGGAGGGCGGGGGGCTCGTGCACACCCAGCTGCTCCAGCAGGGGCTCGCCGACGAACTGCAGCTCGCGCTGGCGCCGCTGTTCGTGGGCGACCCCGCCGCGCCGCGGCTGTTCGGTCCGGGGGCGTACCAGGGCGGGCGGCTGCGGCTGCTGGAGACGCGGCGGATCGAGGACGTCGTCCTCATGCGGTACGAGCCGACGGCCCCCGGGACCGGGGAGGTCGCCGTGGCCGCCGACCGTCACTGGCTCGCCCTCGCGTGCGAGCTGGCGGCGCTGTGTCCGCCGTCGCGGACGGCGTTCAGCGTGGGGGCGGTGGTGGTGGCCGGTGACGGTACGGAGCTGGCCCGGGGGTACTCCCGGGAGGGGGACGATCCTGTGGTGCACGCGGAGGAGGCGGCTCTGGCGAAACTGGATCCCGCCGATCCCCGGCTCGCCGGCGCCACGGTCTACAGCAGCCTCGAGCCGTGCGCCCGGCGCGCGTCCCGGCCCAAACCGTGCGCGCGGCTGATCCTCGATGCGGGGGTACGGCGGGTGGTGACGGCGTGGCGGGAACCCGACACGTTCGTCGAAAGCGCCGACGGCAGCGGGCTGTTGGCGGGGGAGGGGGCCGACGTGGTCGTGCTGCCGGAGTACGCGGAGCGGGCCCAGGCGCCCAATCGGCATCTGGTGGGGTAGCGGCGGCCCGCGGTGGCGTTGGGGGTGCCTGCGGCGGCCTGTGGCGGTTCGGTGGGGGACCGCGTAGCGCTGGCGGTGGGGGGTGGGTCCCGCCCGTACGCGGCCGACGGCGCGCGGCGCGGAGAAGCGCGTGTGCTTGCCGTCCTGCGCATGGCGTACACTGGTGACACACCGACGCGGGGTGGAGCAGCTCGGTAGCTCGCTGGGCTCATAACCCAGAGGTCGCAGGTTCAAATCCTGTCCCCGCTACTCAAGGCCGACGGCCGGGATCTTCAAAGGTCCCGGCCGTCGGTGTTTTCGTGCGGTCGGTGACTGTCGGTGATGGGTCGGCCGCCGTGCGCAGTGTGGTCCCCGGGTTGCGCGAGGGGTGAACTCGCCCGTTTTTAGGCGGTCATGGGGATGTACGTCCGATGCGGATTCGTTAATGATCAAGCGGAACGGCTTGGAAACGAGCCCCTGCGTCTATTAACGTTCGATAACGCAGCGCGGTCGTCCCAGCCGTCACAAGAGGCGGCTCCGTGCGCACGCGCCGAATCCCGCAAGGGAACCGGGGAACCACCACTCTGGGGTGAATCGCGCGAATACCGCCGTGGGATCACGGTGGATACACGCGCGTAGGAGACCTTCCTGCTCCGAACCCGTCAGCTAACCCGGTAGGCGAGAAGGAAGGAAAGGAGCACGCCCACGTGGCGTCCAACCGGCCTGCCCCGACAGCCCCGTTCCAGCCGAGTGACACCTTCGGCTACGGCAGCTACCGCACCGACGAGGGCCCGTGGGAGGCATGGAACCCCACAGAGGATTCCGTCCGCCCCGTACGCGGCCGGCACCGCGTCTCCAAGCAGCGAGGCGGGGGACTCGCCCGCAGCTCCACGGTCCTGGGCGTCGGTGTCATAGCCGCCGTCGGCGCGGGCGGCATGGCCAGCGCCAACACCGGCAAGCCGCCGGTGTCCATCTCCATGCCCGACCTGCCCTCGGTCGGCTCGCTGATCTCCGACGACGAGCCCGAGCCGCAGGGCTCCGCCACTCCGCTCAGCAGCGTCGGCGTGACCTCCGCGGAGAACACCAAGGACGCCGGCGAGGCGCTGCGCGACCGCATCATGGCGCAGGCCGAGTCGCAGCAGGTCCAGGTCGAGACCAAGACGCAGCGGGCCACCGAGGCCGCCCTCGCCAAGCAGGTCGCCGACGCGGCCGAGCAGGCCGAGAAGGCGGCCGCCGCCAAGGCCGCCGCCGCGAAGGAGAAGGCGGAGGCGGAGGCCAAGAGGAAGGCCGAGGCCGCGCGCCTCGCCGAGCTGGCCAAGCAGTACACGCTGCCGACCTCCTCGTACACCATCACCTCGACCTTCGGTCAGGCCGGCTCCATGTGGTCCTCCGGCTACCACACCGGCCTCGACTTCGCCGCCCCGACCGGCACGCTCATCAAGGCCGTCCACAGCGGGACCATCACCGAGGCCGGCTGGGCGGGGTCGTACGGCTACCGCACGATCCTGACCCTGGACGACGGCACCGAGCTGTGGTTCTGCCACCAGTCGTCGATCAGCGTGAGCGTGGGTCAGAAGGTCAGCACCGGTGACGTCATCGGGCGCGTGGGCGCCACCGGGAACGTGACCGGCCCGCACCTGCACCTCGAGGTTCACGCGGGCGGGCAGGCCAGCGGCATCGACCCGATGGCCTGGCTGCGCGGCAAGGGACTCAACCCCTGATCTCTCCCTGATCCCCGGCGGTCCTGACGGCAAACCCCCCGACGTCAGGACTGCCGGTCAGGCGTGCCCGGGAACTCCGGGAACACCGCCGGCGGAGCGTCGGCGACCGGCGACGACGCGGCGGATGCGCGTGCCAGGGCCCGCGCCGCCGGGAAGATCCGAACGACAGGGCCTAGGAGCGGTACGGGTTGTACGCGGGGTTCGCGGGATGCCCGTACGCCGGCCAGGGCGCTGCGACGACCGGCACCGGGGGAGCCGTCACCCGGGCCGCGTGGTCCAGGGCCGGCCGCGCGATCTCGCGCCGCCACCACAGCTCGGCCAGCAACTCCCGTTCCCGTACGACGAAGTCGGCGTCCGCGCGTCCGCGCCGTCCCCGGTGCCGCAGGAACGCCAGCGACGTCGCGTACGCCTCGTACTCGGCCACCGTCCGCCCGGCCGGCTTGCCGAAGCGGTGTCGGGCGTAGTCGCGGGCCGTCCGCCGCGCCCGCATGGAACCGAGCGCGTACGGCTCGGCCGGCGTCAGCCAGCCGGCGAGGACGTACGGCGGCAGTTCCTCGCGCACGGTCCGCAGTTCGCGCTGCCGCGTCCAGATGACCAGCCACGTCAGCAGCCCGAACGCGGGCACCATGAAGGCCGCGTACACCGCGAAGAACCCGAACTCGCCGAACGTCGCCGAGCCGTTCCACAGTGCGTGCATGCCCATGGCGAGCAGCAGCCCGGAGAGCGGGACGAGCACTCGCCGGACGTGCTGCCGTTCCGCCGAGAGGGCGGCCACGCCGAACCCGATGCCGGTCAGGACGGTGAACAGGGGGTGCGCGAACGGCGACATGACGACGCGGACGAAGAAGGTCGCCGCGGTGACGGAGGCGATGCCGCTGTCGCCGGTGAGCCGGTCGGTGCCGAAGGCGGTGCCGAGGTAGAGGATGTTCTCGGTGAACGCGAAGCCGGTGGCGGTGATCCCGGCTATGACCACCCCGTCGACGATGCCCGTGAAGTCCCGTCTGCGGAAAAGGAACACCAGCAGCACGGCCGCGGCCTTCGCGGACTCCTCGACGACCGGCGCTATGACCGTCGCGCCGAGGGTGTCCGCGCTCGCCGGGTCCGCGGTCGACGTCGCTATCCATCGGGTCGCGAAGCTGTTGGCGACGATCGCTATCAGCGCCGCCGCGCAGGCGCCCCACGCGAAGGCGAACACCAGGTTGCGCCACGGGCCGGGGGCGACCCGGTCGAGCCAGCGGAAGGCGGCCACCAGGAGCGGAACCGGCAGCACGGCGAGGCCCAGCCCGACCAGGAACCCCTCGGTGCCGGTCTGTTCGCGCACCAGGGCGAGGATGACGAGCCCGGAGAGCGCGAGCAGGGTGCTGAGCGCGCCGTAGCGCACCCACTTGCGCTGCCACCAGTGCGCGTGCCTGGCCAGGCCGCCGGCCAGGCCGCCTGCGTGCGGCGGATGCGTCGGGTACGGGGGGAAGGTGGCCACGGCATCGACCCTAACGAGGCGGTGCGCCGCCCGCGACGGTGCGGAACGCGTCCGGCGCGCTTCAGGCGCCGGTGGGGGGCTGGGGGTGGTGCTGCTGCACGCGGCGGAACAGCAGGTCGTTCACGACATGTCCCTTGTCCAGTCCCTGTCCCTCGAAACGGGTCAGCGGCCGGAAGTCGGGGCGCGGCGCGAAACCGCCGCCGGGCCGGGTGTTCTCGAACCCGGGATGAGCGGTGAGCACCTTGAGCATCTGCTCGGCGTACGGCTCCCAGTCGGTCGCGCAGTGCACGATGCCGCCGGGTCTGATGCGGGACGCGGCGAGATCCAGGAACTCGGGCTGGATCAGGCGCCGTTTGTGGTGCCGCTTCTTGGGCCAGGGGTCGGGGAAGTAGACGCGCAGGCCGTCGAGGGAGTCGGGGAGGAGCATCTCGCGCAGCAGGATGATCGCGTCCCCGTTGCCGACCCGGACGTTGGACAGGCCGGCCTGGTCGGCGAGGTTGAGCAGATTGCCCTGGCCCGGGGTGTGCACGTCGACGGCGAGGATGTTGGTCCCCGGGTCGGCGGCGGCCATCCGCGCGGTGGCCTCGCCCATGCCGAACCCGATCTCCAGCACCACCGGGCCGGAGTTGCCGAACAGCTCGGCGAGGTCGATCACCCGCTGCCCGTCGATGTCCAGTCCCCACTTGGGCCACAGCCGCTGCAACGCGTCCGCCTGCCCCGCGGTCACCCTGCTGCGCCGGGGCTGGAAACTCCGGATGCGCCGTTCGAAGTGCGACCCGGCGGGATCGGCCTGCGGCCCGTCCGGGAACCGGGGCTCCCCCTTGCCCCGGGCACGCGGGAAGGACGCGCCCGCACCGGGGGCGGGGGCGGGGGCGAGGTGCTCGCCGGGCACCGGGGCGGCCGGAGCGGCGGGGCGGGGGGTCTCGGGGGCGTTGCGGGAGTCAGACACAGTGCGGTCGATTTTACGTGCGCGGTTCGGGGTGGTGGGCGCGTGCTTCGGCCGGGGGCGGTGAGGGCGGGGTTCCGGTCGGGGGCGCGTGGTCGTCCGGCGGTGGTGGGTGGGGGTCCGGGCGGGGGACTGACCGGCTGTGGTCTTCTGCCGCCGTGCGGTCGCGGGTCGCGGGTCGCGGGTCGCGGGTCGCGGGCGTACGGCAGCCGGTCGGCCGGTGGCGGTGTCCGGGTCCGGGGCGGGCTCAGTCGCCGCCCAGTGCGGCCAGTGCCCTGCGGGCCACCTCCCGGCCGATCGGGAGTGACGCCGTGGCCGCGGGGGAGGGGGCGTTCAGGACGTGGATGGCGCGCGGGCCCTCGTGGATCAGGAAGTCGTCCACCAGCGTCCCGTCCCGCAGCACCGCCTGCGCCCGCACCCCCGCCGCCGTGGGCACCAGGTCGTCCTCCGTCACGGCCGGCAGCAGTCTGCGGACCGCCGCCGTGAACGCCCGCTTGGACACCGACCGGCGCAGCTCGCCCGCCCCGTAGCGCCAGTGCGCGCGGGCCATCCGCCAGGACCCCGGCCACGCCAGCGTCCCCGCCACCTCCCGCGGGCGTACGACGCCCCAGCCGTATCCCTCGCGGGCCAGCGCCGGCACCGCGTTCGGTCCGACGTGGACGCCGGAGTCGATCCCGCGGGTGAGGTGCACCCCGAGGAACGGGAACGCCGGATCCGGCACCGGGTACACCAGTCCCCGCACCAGCTCGGGCCGCGCCAGCTCGTAGTACTCCCCGCGGAAGGGCACGATCCGTACGTCCGGTTCGTCCCCGGTGAGCCGCGCCACCTCGTCGCAGTACAGGCCGGCGCAGTTCACCAGCACGCGCGCCCGTACGACGTCGCCGGCCCGGGTCCGCACGGCGACGCCCCGCTCCGGGCGCCGGTCGATCCGCTCCACCTGGGCGCCGTAGCGGATCTCCGCGCCCGAGGCGTGGGCCAGCTGCCGGGCCACGCCGACGAAGTCGCACACCCCGGTCGTGCCGACGTGAATGGCCGCCAGGCCCCGCACCTCCGGCTCGTACTCCGCGATCTGCGCCGCGCCCAGTTCCCGCACCGGGATGCCGTTCTCCCGGCCGCGCTGGACGAGTGCGTGCAGCCGGGGCAGCTCCGCCCGCTCCGTGGCGACGATCAGCTTGCCGGTGACGGCGTGCGTGATGCCGTACTCGGCGCAGAACTTGACCATCTCGGCGGCGCCCCGCACCGCGTACCGGGCCTTCAGCGACCCGGGGCGGTAGTAGATCCCGCTGTGGATGACGCCGCTGTTGCGCCCCGTCTGGTGCCGGGCCGGGCCCGGCTCCTTCTCCAGCACCGTCACGCGCGTGCCCGGCGCGGCACGCGTGATCGCGAACGCGGTCGACAAGCCGACGATCCCGCCGCCGATGACGAGCACGTCGCAGTCGTAGACCCGCCCGGTCCGCACCTGGCACCACCTCCCGCATCCGATAGTGCACTGCGCCACTGACAGTGCCTTCAAACGCGCTGCCCGGCAAACGCGGTGCCTTCTCGAGTACGGTGCCGTCGGACGCGGCGGGTCGCGCGGGCCGCTACGCCGGGGCCATCAGCAGGGGCCGGGCCCGCTCCCGCAGCTCCGCCACCCGCGGCTCGTCCCCGTACGGTTCCAGTCGGTGCAGGAGGTCCTTGACGTACTCGGTGGTGCGCGCGGACGAGATGCGTCCGGCGACCTCCACCGCCCGCACGCCCTGCTCGCACGCCGCGTCGAGGTTGCCGGACTCCAGTTCGGCGACCGCCGAGACGACCAGCCGGAGCCCGTGCGAGCGCACGAACTCCTCCGTCGGCTTCGACAGGGCCTGCTCCGTGAAGCGGCGCACCTGCCGCGGCGCCTTCAGGTCGCGGTAGCACTCGGCGGCGTCGGCGGCGAACCGGTCGTAGGAGTAGAAGCCCAGCCAGGACGGGTCGTTGTCACCCTCCCGGGACCGCTCCAGCCAGCCCTCGGCCGCCTTCAGGGCCGCCCCGGCGGCCTGCGCGTCGCCCGCGCGTGCGTGCGCGCGTGCCTCGACGAGGCGGAAGAAGCTCATGGTGCGGGCGGTCGCCAGGCCCCGGTTGCGCTCCAGCGCGGCCTGCGCGAGGTCGACGCCCTCGTCGCCGAAGCCGCGGTAGGTCGCCTGCAGGGACATCGACGCCAGGACGTACCCGCCGAGGGGGACGTCGGCGGCGGCGCGGGCGAGGCGCAGCGCCTGGATGTAGTACCGCTGTGCGGCCTCCTGCTGGCCGGTGTCGAAGGCCATCCAGCCCGCGAGGCGGGTGAGTTCGGCGGACGCCCCGAACAGGGCCCGGCCGACCTCGTCGGAGTACGCGCCGAGCAGCAGCGGCGCCGCCTCCACCCGAAGGCACTCCGGCACCATGGACGAACGCCAGTCGCCGCCTCCGTACTTGGAGTCCCAGCGCCTGGCGTCCTCGGCGGCCTCCCGCAGTTTCCGTACGTCGCTGTGGCCGACTTTCAGTGATGCGCCGGAGCCCTCCGCGGAGTTCGCCTCGCGCGCCACCGAACTGTCGGCCGGGGTTATCAGCCACCGCGAGGCGGGTGTCGCGTACGCGCTCACCGCGAACGAGCCGGCCAGTGACTGCCAGATGCCGCCGGAACCGGCGCGCCGGCCGGCGAGGTCGAGCCGGTACAGTTCGGTCGCCGACTTCACCGCCTGCGCGACGTCCCTGGGGAAGGCGAGGCCCACCTCCGGTGCGGGATCGGCGTCCGCCAGCCCTATCTCGTGGAGGGGCACCGGACGGCCGAGCTTCTGCCCGATGGCGGCCGCTATGAGGTGCGGGGCGGCGCCCTGCGGCACCATCCCCTTGGACACCCAGCGCGCCACCGAGGTCTTGTCGTAGCGAAGAGTCAGCCCGCGTTGGGCGCCAAGGTCGTTGACGCGCCGCGCGAGGCCTGCGTTGCTGATTCCCGCGAGGGCGAGAACGGCGCCGAGTTTTTCGTTCGGCCCGCGTTGCTCCCTGGACATGCGCCACCCCTCGACACAGACGGCTGCCGCGCTGGCATAACCACGCGGCATTCGTAAACCCAGCGTAGTTCGCCGCATCCCAAGCGTTAAGGGGCTTTGTTCCGGATGGCGGGATTGTGGTCCGTACTGAAGGGCGGGCCCGATACGCGCAGTTGCGTCGTGCTCCCGGCCGTGTGGCCGTGCGCCCGTGTGTGCGCTCTTCTGCGGCCGGCGGGGGAGCGCTTGCATGGATCGTGCGTGGGTCGGCCCGCTGTACTGGATCCAGTGGGCTGGGGGACACCGCCGCCTTCATCCCCGCGGGCGGTGGAACGGTCCGGGAGGCGATCTCCGTCTCCCGGACCGCGTGCGCGGTATACGGTGCGCAGGGCGAGTACGGAGCGTGGCCCGCCCCTGTCCGCGTGCCGTCGATTTGGCCGAAAATCGACCCCTGTCCCCCCGGGTGATCACCCCTCCCACCACGGTAGTTGAGGGCGCGAAAGACGTTCTCGGGGCGCGCTGCGGGGGCGCATTCGCGTCGCGGATGCCTTGCGCGGCGCGGTTGTCCGCGCCTCTGGCCGGGTCGGCGCGGGTGCGCGCCCGGTGGATCTCGTGCGGCGCCGCCACGCCTCCGGCGCGCTTCCTTCATGGCAGCATGGGGAACCGGTTCGTACGGTGCACTGGTTGTCCACAGCTTGTGGAGGCGTCGATGCGGTGGTTGGTGGGGTGGAGCAGCACCGCCGCGGGGACCTCCGGGACCGGTTCCGCGGGGGCCACCGGGCACGACGGCGAGACCGTGCAACCCGTCGGCTCCCAACTCCTGTGGGGCGACCCCGATCCGCTGTGGGCCGTCGGCGACTGGCGCCCCGACGAGGTGCGGGTGGTGAAGGCCGATGCCCGGACCCGGATCGCCGTGCTGGGCACCTGCGGGGCCTCCGACGAGCAGCTGCGGGTGGCCCTGTTCGCAGCGCGCGGCGGCGCGCTGCGCCATCTGACCGCCTGGCCGGGCAGTTACACGGCCGTCCTCCAGGTCGGCCGCAGGATCACCGTCTGCGGCGATCTCGCGGGCGCGCGCCCGGTCTTCCACACCCCGTGGGCGGGCGGCACGGCGTACGCGACGGCCGCGCTGCCGCTGGCCGACCTCACCGAGGCGAACCTCGACTTCGGTCACCTCGCGGCCCTGCTGGCGGCCCCCGAGGTGCCGGCCGCGCTGCACGACTCCACGCCGTACGAGGGCGTGCGCCGCGTCCCGCCGGGACACGCGCTGATCCTGCGCGCCGGGGCGCGCGAGATCGCCGGCTACGAGCCGGTCGCCTCCCTCGCGGTGGCGGCGCCCCCCGCCGACCCCGACAGCGCGGTCGACGCGGTGCGCGACGCCCTGGTGGAGGCGGTACGTGCCCGGCTGGCGGCGCCCCGGCACGTGCCCGGTGCCGACATGGACCCCGGACCCGTGCCCGGCATGGGACCCGCGGAGCGCCGCGCCGCGCGCGGGATGCCGGTCGCCGGGATCGGCGCGGACCTCTCCGGCGGCCCCGCCTCCGGCACCCTGGCGCTGCTCGCCGCCGGCCTGCCCGGCAGGCCCGGCACCCTCCTGGGCCACGGCACGGGCGCGGGTGAGCGCCTGCTCGCGGTCACCTTCAACGACCTGGCCGTCGGCGGCCGGGAGGCCGAACTGGAGCGGGCGGGAACCCTGGCCGCCAACCCCCGCCTGCACCACGTGGTCGTCACGGGCGGCGAGGAGACGCTGCCGTACGCCGGCCTGGACGGTCCCCTGACCGACGAGCCGGGCCCCAGCCTGGTCACCGCGGCCCGCCACCGGGCCCGCCTGGCCGCCGGCAGCGCGGACCACTTCACGGGGTACGGCGCGCGCCAGGTCCTGGACGCCCACCCCGCGCGCCTCGCCGACCTCCTCATGGACCGCAAGCGCCGCCACCTCGTCCGCCCGGTCGCCGCTCTCGCCAAGGCGGACGGCTCGGTGCTGGTCCCCGCGCGCGTGTACACCGCGGCGCGCAAGCTGGCGCGGACGCCGTACCGCGCGGGCCTCGACCTGCTCGCCGAGCGCCTCATGCAGCGCCGCTTCGACGAACCCGGAAGTGCCGTCGGCGCGTCGCTCGCCGCGCTGACGTGGGCCAGACCGGGGCCGGCGGCGCGCTGGCTGACCGGGGAGGCGCTGGCTGAAGTATCGGTTCGCCTGCAGGCCTCCACGAGCCGCTCCGGAGTCGGGCCGGGCCAGCGTCCCGGTGACTACCGCGCGCGTGCGGCCCTGGCACGGCAGGCGGCGGACCTGCGCGTCCTGGAACAGGCCGCCGAGATCCGCTCCCAGCGCCTGCACGCGCCCTTCCTCGACAACCAGGTCGTCCGCGCCTGCCGGGCCCTGCCCGAGGCCCTCCGGGTGCAGCCCGGAGCCCGCGCCGCCATCCTGCGCACGGTCCTGGAGGGCGCCGGGGTCAGCGACCTCCCGCCCGGCTGGGGCGCCCCTTCCCAGGCGTCGGCGGCGGTCGCCGCCCGCACGGGGCTGAGGGTGGCCGCGGACTCCCTGATGTCCCTGTTCGCCACCCCGCTGCTCGCGGAGGCCGGCCTGGTCGAGGCGCGGGTGGTGCGCAAGGCGCTGCGGGCGGCCGCCGAGGGCGAGCCGCTGCCGCTGGACGGCCTGGCCGACCTGGTCTCCCTGGAACTGTGGCTCGGCCGCCTCCTGGCCCGCCGCGGCACCTGCTGGACCGGCACCCCGGCCCGCCAGCGGGCGGTGCCCGCGGGTATCAGCCCGCAGCGGGGCGCGCTGGCCTCGGGCGGGCGAGCCGGGAGCATGTAGCGGCGACGTGGCGTGCAGCGACGGCCAGGCGTTGCAGCGAAGGCCAGGCGTGCAGCAGCGGCTCGGCGGGCAGCGGCGGCGGCTGTGGACGGCCCGCGCGGAGGCATACGGCGGCTACGGGACGCCGTATGCCCGACCACCGTCCTCTCCGGCGGGCGCCCCCTCCGACCGGCGCCTGCGGTGACCGGCGCCCGTGGTGACCGGCCCCTGCGGTGACCGGCGCCTGCGCCGCGTCGCCGATGCCCGTACCGCCGGCCTCGCGTCACCGGCGCCCGGTGATCCGCCCGCCCGGTGATCCGCCCGCCCGGCGGCGCTCGTCCCGGAACGGCGCCCCCGCCCCCCTGCCCGGCCGGTCCCGGGCACCGCGTCGCAGCGACCCGCAGTGCCCCGCTGGCGGATCGTCAGAGCACCCGGACGCGTGCGGACCGGCGACGGGACCCGGGGGCCGGTAACCGCGGACTCAGGCCGGGCGCGACCGCAGCCCTTCCAGCAGGATGTCCAGCAGCCGCGCCGAGGCGGCCGCCTGCTGCGCCGCGTCCGGCAGCGAGGGCGCCGCCGTCGCGATCACCAGCAGCACGTCCGAGACCGACACGTCCGGCCGCAACTCACCCGCCGCGCGCGCCCGTTCCACCAGCCGGCCCACGACCTCAAGCAGCGCCGCCGCACCCGTGTCGTCGTCCGCGGCGGCCGTGGAACCGTCCTCCGCGACCAGCCGCAGCTCACCGGAGCCGGCCTGCGCACGCTGCTGCGGGACCGGAGCCTCGTCGATCACGGCGTTCTCGTCCGCCACGCCCACCCGCAGCACCTGCGGCGGCAGCAGCCGCCCGGCGCCCGAGGCCACCGAGGTCCGCAGGAAGCGCGCGAGCGCCGACCACGGCTCTTCCTCCTGGCCGAGCGCCGCCCGGGCCTGGTCCGTCAGCCGGGAGGTCTCCTCCTCGGCTATCCGGCGCACCAGGACGTCCTTGGAGGGGAAGCGCCGGTACACCGTCCCCACGCCGACCCGTGCCCGCCGCGCCACGTCCTCCATCGGCGCGCCGTACCCCAGCTCGCCGAAGACCTCGCGCGCGGCGCGCAGTACGTGTTCGAGATTGCGCTGTGCGTCCACGCGCAGCGGCGTCGTGCGCGCTCTGTCCGCGCGTCCGTTGCCCGCCGCCGCGCTCATCATGCCGCCCGGTGCGAGAGCGGACGCGGCCGACCAATGCGAGTCCTGAATGCTCATAAGCGATCCCCCGGTAATGACGTCTCCCCCCGGAGACTCTCCCCGCAACTGACGGCGGAGCGCGCGGGAATCCTGGACCACCGGTCCGTCCGTCACGGACTCCGGACCCGACGAGCGCATTCCCCCTACACCCCGTTGGCACGAACATAGTTGAGAGACAGTCAATTCAGAAGGGGCAGGTTCCGCACGGAGCGCCCCCCGATCGGAGCACGGGTCGTGAACGTCCCGATTGGTCCCCCTCGGTACCCCCCACGCATGCCCGCTGACCTGGGCACCTTCGGTGGCCATCGGTGATTCGGCCAACTCCGGGCGGTGCCGGTCCCGGGTCACTCACCCTGTCGGGGCTGTGGACAAACGCACGCGCCGGGTGCGTCATGGGATGGTGAAGGAACGTGCGCGCATTCTCGTTGTCGGCGGCGGCTACGTCGGGATGTACACGGCCCTGCGTCTGCAGGGGAGGCTGAAACGCGAGCTCAGGCGCGGTGACGTCGAGATCACGGTGGTCACCCCCGACCCGTACATGACCTACCAGCCGTTCCTCCCCGAGGCGGCCGCCGGCTCCATCTCCCCACGCCATGTCGTCGTCCCGCTGCGCCGCGTCCTCGACCTGTGCCACGTCGTCGTCGGCGAGGTCCGGTCCATCGACCACGCCAAGCACACCGCGTCCCTGACCACCCTCGCCACGGCGGAGGAGGGAACGGGTCCCACGCAACTGACGTACGACGAACTGGTCCTGGCGCCCGGATCGGTCTCCCGCACCCTGCCCGTCCCCGGACTCGCCGAGCACGCGATCGGCTTCAAGTCGGTCGAGGAGGCCATCGGCCTGCGCAACCACGTCATCGAACAGCTGGACATCGCCTCCTCCACCCGTGACCCCGCGATCCGCGACGCGGCCCTGACCTTCGTCTTCGTCGGCGGCGGATTCGCCGGCGTCGAGGCGCTCGGCGAACTGGAGGACATGGCCCGCTACACCACGCGCTACTACCACAACGTCGAACCCGGCGACATGAAGTGGATCCTCGTCGAGGCCACCGACCGTGTGCTGCCCGAGGTCGGTCCGGAGATGGGCCGCTACACGGTCTCCGAACTGCGCCGGCGCAACATCGACGTACGCCTCGGCACCCGCCTGGAGTCCTGCGCCGACCGCGTCGCCGTCCTCAGCGACGGATCCCGCTTCCCCACCCGTACGGTGGTGTGGACGGCCGGCGTGAGACCCCACCCGCTGCTCGCCGCCACCGACCTCCCGCGCACCGAGCGAGGTCGGCTGAAATGCACCCCCCAGCTCACGATCGAGGGCGCCCCGCACGCGTGGGCCGCCGGAGACGCCGCAGCCGTCCCCGACATCACCGCCGACGACACCGCCCAGCCGGGAGGACCCGGCAAGGAGACGGCCCCCAACGCCCAGCACGCGCTGCGCCAGGCCAGGCTCCTGGGCGACAACATCACCCACTCCCTGCGCGGCGAGCCCCTGGAGACGTACGCCCACCGCTACGTCGGCTCGGTCGCCTCGCTCGGCTTCCACAAGGGCGTCGCACACGTCTACGGGCGCAGGTTCAAGGGCTACCCTGCGTGGTTCATGCACCGCGTCTACCACCTCAGCAGGGTGCCCACCTTCAACCGGAAGGCCCGCGTCCTGGCCGAATGGACGCTGGCCGGCCTCTTCAAACGAGAGATCGTCTCCCTCGGATCGCTCGAACATCCCCGAGCGGAGTTCGAACTCGCGGCCGGTGGAAAGCCTCCTACCGACCCGACGTCCGACCCGAAGGGGTCGTCCTGACCGGACCCAGGAACTCCTGCGCCCGAGTGGGCGTCTGACGGGTGTCGACCCGGTGGGCGACCCTGCCAGACTGATCCCCGCCGCTCGGGCGGGCATCCGCTCGCCCTTCGAACCCAGAGGCTTTCCACTGTGCTGCTTCCCGGGGACGCCAACCCCCCACCCCCAGGCCGGGTCCGGAGCCGGTCCAAGACGCCGAAGACGACGACACGAGGCAAGGATTCGTGAACTTCACGCGCTGGAGCGCCCGGCTCCCCGGAACGCAGCGCCGCGCCGCAGCGCGGACCGACCACGTGATCACCCGCGAGGGCTCCGTGCCCACGGCCCGCGCCGAACACCTCACCGACGAGCGCCCGCTCGTGCCCGCCGTCGACGAACTCCCCGTCCGTGATGTCCTGGACCGTGTCCCCGCCCTGGTCGCCCTGGTCCACGGCCCCGACCACCGCGTCGCCTACGTCAACGACGGCTACGCGGCGGCCTTCGGCGCCCGCCCCCTCGGCGTGCCCGCCCGCGACGCCCTCCCGGAACTCGACGAGCTGGGCCTGCTGCCCCTCCTGGACCAGGTCCTGCGCAGCGGGAGACCCCGCACCCTGAAGTCCCGCAAGGCCCCCGACGGCCGCTCCTACACCTTCACCTGCACCCCGGTGGCGGAGGGCGACGGCCACCGGGGCCGCGGCTCCGGCGGCCCCGGCGTGCTCCTCTTCGCGACCGACGTCACCGACCACGCCGAGGCCGCCGAACGCCTGCGCGCCAGCGAGCGCCGCCAGCGCGAGACGGCGGTCACCCTCCAGCGCTCCCTGCTGCCCCAGGAACTGGAACAGCCCGACGACCTGCGCATCGCCGCCACCTACCAGCCCGGCGGCACCGAGGCCGCCGTCGGCGGGGACTGGTACGACGTCATCACCCTCGGCGGCGGCCGCACCGCCCTGGTCATCGGCGACGTCATGGGCAGGGGCGTGCGGGCCGCGGCCGTCATGGGCCAGCTGCGCACCGCCGTCCGCGCGTACGCCCGCCTCGACCTGCCCCCGCACGAGGTCCTCCAGCTCCTCGACGGCCTCGCCACCGAGATCGACGCCAACCAGATCGCCACGTGCGTGTACGCCATCCACGACCCGAACGAGGGCCGGCTGGTGTACTCCTCGGCCGGTCACCTGCCGATCCTGGTCCGCGACGAGAACGGTGACGTCTCGCGCGCCGACGAGCCGACCGGCCCGCCCCTGGGCACCGGGGGCTGGGTGCACGCGTCGGGCTCGATCGCGCTGGGTCCCGGTTCCACGGCGGTGCTCTACACCGACGGCCTCGTGGAGCGGCGCGACGAGGACCTGGACGAGGGCATCGCGGCACTGGAACGCGCCCTGGCCGGGGCGACGGGCTCCCCGCAGGTCGTCTGCGACCGCCTGGTCCGCTCGGCGGGCGTCACCGCCGGCCACGACGACGACGTGGCGGTCCTCGTCCTGCAGCACCCGGCGCGCTCCGGCCCGGACAGCGAACTGTTCCGCAACGCCGCCCTGGAACTCCTCGGCGGGGTGGAAGCGGCCCCGCGGGCGCGGGCGTTCGCCTCCGGCGTCCTCACCAGCTGGCGCTTCCCCACCGAACTGCACGACCTGGGCGTCCTGGCCGCCAGTGAACTGGTCGCCAACTCCCTGCAGCACGGCACCCCGCCCATGCGCCTGCGCCTGCGCCGCACCGACCGCCGCCTGATCATCGAGGTCACCGACGGCGACGACCACCTCCCGCGCCGCCGCCGCGCGGAACCGGGGGACGAGTCGGGCCGGGGCATCGCCATCGTCGCGACGATCGCGTCCAGCTGGGGGTCGAGACGGACACCGGGCGGCGGCAAGGCGGTCTGGTGCGAGTTCGTCCTGCCGAAGGCGGCGGCCGCCTGACCGGGGCACGAAGGCGCCCGCCCCGCCGGAAGACGGAGGCGGCCGTCACCCGGAGGTGACGGCCGCCGCCCGGCTCAGGCTTCCGCGGGCACGGCCTCCGCGGCCGCTCCGCCCCGGGTGACCACCCGGCTCCTGCCCCGCCACGGATGGTCCTGCGCAGGGGTGAGCCGCCGCCCCAGCCGCACCGCCAGCACGCTGATCCCCAGCGAGAACAACAGGAACGTCACGACGTACGGCCCGTGCAGCGAGGCAGCCATCGGCCCGCCCACCGCCGGCCCGACGGCCAGCGCGAGCTGCTTCACCAGGGCGAACGCCGAGTTGTACTGCCCGGCCATGCCTTCCGGCGCGAGATCGGCGACCAGCGGCGCGACCGTCGGCGACAGCATCGCCTCACCGAGCCCGAACAGGGCGTACGTCGTGACGAACGCCGCCGTCGCCATCTCCTGGCTGCCGTGCCCGAGCCCGGCGAACCCGGCCGTGACCCAGGCCACGGCCCAGATCAGGCCGACGCCCGCGATCACCCGGGACCGCCGCCGGCGCTCCACGGACCTCAGCACGGCGAACTGCGCGACGACGATCACCAGCGTGTTGGCGGCCAGCGCGGTACCGAGCGCGGACGTCGAGATCCCGGCGGCCTCGACCCCGTACGCGGCCAGCCCCGACTCGAACTGCCCGTAGCAGGCGAAGAACAGCACGAAGCCCAGCACCGACAGCTGCACCATGGCCCGGTTGCCCAGCAGCTGCTTCCAGCCGTCCCGCGTCGAACGCGCCGGTGCGCCCTCGAAGCGCGGCGCGCGCGGCATGCGCACCGTCGCCATGACGGCCACCAGCAGCAGGAACACCGCCGCCTCGATCGAGAACAGCAGGGTGAACGACGCGACGCGCGTAGAGTCGACGAGATGGCCGCCGATGAGCCCGCCGACGCCCAGCCCCAGGTTCTGCAGGAAGAACTGCACGGCGAACGCCCGCGACCTGGTGTCGGCCGTCGAGCAGTCCACGATCATCGTCGCCAGCGCCGGCTGCATCACGGCCTGCCCGGCCCCGAGCGCGGCCGCCGACAGCAGGACGGCCGTCGCGTCACCCGCGAGCCCCAGGCTCAGCGCCCCCGCGGCGGCCGTGACGAGGGCGGCGAGCAGCACCGGCAGCGGGCCGCGCCGGACGATGGCCCGCCCGGCGAACGGCAGCACGACCAGCGCGGCGACGGCGAACACGGCGAGCACCAGGCCCGCCGTCATGGCACCCAGTCCCCGCACCTGCGCCACGTAGACGTACAGGTAGGGGACCGTGAAGCCGAGGCCGAAAGCGCTGAGTGCGTTGCCCACGTGGATCCGGCGCATCGCTGCGCCCATCGCCCTGGTCACGTTCACCTCTCTCACACGGTTGGTGCGGTCAGTACTTAGCACCAAAGACTTCAAAGCTAAAGTTCGAAGCTAAACTCTACATCTCGAAGGACTTCAACGCCAACCGCCTCCATGCGATACTGGGGTCCATGGGCGACACACCCGGCACCCTCGGCCTCAGCGGCGAGCCGACCCTCGACGAGCAGATCGCCGCCTACCAGCGCGAGTTCCGGGACCTCGACCCCCAGGTCGAGAAGATCGTCTCGGCGCTGTCCCGCCTGAACCGCCGCATGAACGTCGCCTACGGCCGCCAGACCGCCGCCCTCGGCATCAGCAACGCCGAGTGGGAGGTCCTCAAGGCCCTCGTCCTGTCCGGCGCGCCCTACCGCCTGGGCCCGAGCGACCTCGCCAAGCGCCTCGGCCTGACGCCGGCCGCGATGACCCACCGCATCGACCGCATGGTCACCGAGGGCCTGGTCACCCGGGCACGCGACGAGTCGAACCGCGTGCGCGTGATCGTCGAGCTGACCGCGGAGGGCCGCGAGAAGTGGCTCGAGGCGATGCGCCTGGCGTCGGTCTTCGAGGAGGACCTGCTCCAGGACCTCAACCCGCAGGAGCGCACGGCCCTCGGCGAGGTCCTCACCCGGCTCCTGCGCAGGGTGGAACACGCGCAGCCGGACGCCGGCGGGCGTCTCAGTGACCTCGACTGAAACATCTTGACAGGGGGCGCTTGACAGCCCCCTCGGCGATCCGTAGGGTTCTTCGGGTTGCCGCGGGGCGTAACGCTTCTGCGGCAGCACCTCCGCCGCGCCAGCGGCACCAAACCACAGCACGACCTTTCCCGGCCGGGATGAATTCGGCGTTCCCGAATTCTGTCCGAATTGGGGGTCGGCAGCTCGATTAGGAACTGCCGACCGGATCCGCTAAGGTTTGGGACGTCGGAACGGCCCAACGGCCGGGAAGGCAGCCCCCGCTGACTGGGAATCAGACGCCGAGAGGATCTGGTAAAGTCGGAAACGCCGGAAAGGGAAACGCGAGAGCGGGAACCTGGAAAGCACCGAGGAAATCGGATCGAGAAAAGATCTGATAGAGTC
>NZ_JAYMHD010000004.1:0-3362 GCF_035656535.1 Streptomyces sp. H51 | reverse complement strand
GAGGAGGAGCAGGCGGTGTCGACGGTGACGGCGGGGCCCTCCAGGCCGAAGGTGTAGGCGACGCGGCCGGAGACGACACTCCCCTGGGTGCCGGTGAGTCCGTAGCCCTCGACGCGCTCGGGGTGCTCCTCGACGCGGAACGCGTAGTCGTGGTGCATGGCGCCGGCGAAGATGCCGGTGCGGCTGCCCCGCACGGTGTCGAGGTCGATCCCGGCGCGCTCGAACACCTCCCAGGACGCCTCCAGCAGGAGGCGTTGCTGCGGGTCCATGGCCAGCGCCTCGCGCGGTGAGATGCCGAAGAGTTCGGCGTCGAAGTCGCCCGCGTCGTAGAGGAATCCGCCTTCGCGGGCGTAGCTGGTGCGGAGGCGTTCGGGATCGGTGTCGAAGAGGGTTTCGAGGTCCCAGCCGCGGTCGGTGGGGAACTCGGTGATGGCGTCGCGGCCCTCGTGCACGAGGTCCCACAGGTCCTCCGGCGAGGTGACGCCACCCGGGTATCGGCATGCCATGCCGACGACGGCGATGGGCTCGTCGGCGCCGGTGTGGGCCAGGACGGGTTCGACCGCCGCGGCTGCGGTCTCCTCGGCGTGGTCGTCGCTGACGAGCGCGGTGAGCAGGAACCGGGCCGCCGCGGCCACCGTCGGGTGGTCGAAGACCAGGGTGGCGGGGAGCCGTACGCCGGTGGCGGCGCCGAGCTGGTTGCGCAGTTCGACGGCGGTGAGGGAGTCGAAGCCGAGTTCCTTGAACGCCTTTTCGGGGCGGATCGCGCCCGGATCGGCGTGTCCGAGGACGGTGGCCACGGCGGTGCGCACGATGTCGAGCAGCTCGTGCTCGCGCTCGGCGGGGGCGAGGGCGGCGAGGCGCCGGGTGAGGGTGGCGGCGCCCGCGTCGGCACCGGTCTGCACGGTGCGCCGCGCCGGAACCCGGACCAGCCCCCGGAACAGGCCGGGCAGCAGTCCGGAGGCGGCCCGGCCGCGCAGGGTGGCGTGGTCCAGGCGGGCCGGTACGAACAGGGCGTGGCCGGGGGTGCGCAGGGCGGCGTCCATCAGGGCGAGCCCGTGGTCGTCGGCGAGGGGGAGGATGCCGGCGCGTGTCATCCAGCCGAGGTCGCCGTCGGCTAGGTGGGCCAGCATGCCGCTGGACTGCTCCCACAGTCCCCAGGCGAGCGAGGTGGCGGGCAGTCCCTCCGCGGTCCTGCGGTGGGCGAGGGCGTCGAGGAAGGCGTTGGCGGCGGCGTAGTTGCCCTGCCCGGGGTTGCCGAACACACCGGCGACGGAGGAGAAGAGGACGAAGGCGTCCAGGCCGGCGTCACGGGTCAGCTCGTGCAGATGCCAGGCCGCGTCCGCCTTCGGACGCATCACCGCATCCAGCCGCTCCGCCGTCAACGACCCCACCACACCGTCGTCCAGCACACCCGCGCAGTGCACGACCCCGGACAACCGACCCGGCAACGACCCCAACAACGCCGCCACCGCATCCCGCTCCGCCACATCACACGCCACGACCTCCACCGACTCCGCACCCAACCCACGAAGCTCATCGACGAGTTCAGCCGCACCCGGCGCCTCCGCACCCCGCCGGCTCGTCAGCACCAGACGCCTCACCCCGTGCTCACCCGCCAGATGCCGCGCCACCAGCGCACCCAGCGCCCCGGTCCCACCCGTGACCAGAACCGTCCCGTCCGGGCGCCACACGGGTTCCCGCGAGCCGGCGGGGGCAGTGGAGCGCAGCAAGCGCGGTGCGAGCAGCGTCCCGCCGCGTACGGCGACCTGGGACTCCCCCGTCGCGAGGGCCGCGTCCAGGACGTCGGCGCGGTCGTCCCACGGGTCGAGGTCGACGAGGAGGAAACGGTCCTGGTTCTCGGCCTGCGCGGAACGGATCAGGCCCCAGATCGGCGCGTGGACGAGGTCGGTGAGGTCCTCGCCCTCGCGGACGGAGACGGCGCCGCGTGTGACGACGGCCAGCCGGGACAGCGCGAACCGCTCGTCGGCGAGCCAGTCGCGGACCAGAGCGAGCAGGTCGGAGGTGGCTCGGCGGGCGGTCTCCGCCGACACGGTCTCGCTCGCGACCGGTTCGAGCGCGAGGACGACGGTCGACGGCACGGCGAGCCCACCGTCCAGGGCGGCCCGCAGCGCGCCGAGGTCGGCGAAGTCCGGTCCGCCGAGGCGTACTTGGTCGCCGGTGTTCGGTCCGGGCCGGGGCGGCAGGGCGGTCCAGTCGACGACGTGCAGGCCGTCCCGCTGCGTGCCGCCCGGTCGGTCGGCGGCGACCGGCCGCAGGACGAGCGAGTCGGCGTGCGCCACGACCCGGCCCTGGCCGTCGGCCGCGGTCAGGGCCACCGTGTCCGTGCCGAGCGAGGTCATGCGGATGCGCAGCGCGGTGGCGCCGGTGGCGTGCAGGGACACCCCGCTCCACACGAACGGCAGTCGTACGCCCGGCTCCTCGCCCTTGGCCGCGCGCAGCAGTTGCTCGGCGTGCAGCGCGGCGTCGAGCAGCGCCGGGTGGAGGCCGAATGCGCCTGCCTGAGACGCCTGTTCGGGCGCGAGGGCCACGTCGGCCCATACGGTCGTGCCCTGTCGCCAGGCGGCTTTGAGTCCCTGGAACGCGGGCCCGTAGGCGTAGCCGACGGCTGCTGCGGAGTCGTAGAACCCGTCCAGGTCCACGGACTCGGCGCCCGGCGGCGGCCACTGCGTCAGCTCCGCCCCGGCACCGGCCGCTGCGCGCGCGAGGGACCCGGTCGCATGCCGCGTCCACGGCGCGTCGGCGTCGTCCGCGGGGCGGGCGTACACGCTCACGGTGCGGCGCCCGGAGCCGTCCGGGGCGGCCAAGACGGTCTGCACCTGCACCGCGCCGCGCTCGGGCAGCACCAAAGGCGTTTCGAGGGTGAGTTCTTCGAGGTGGTCGCAGCCGGCCTCGTCCCCTGCGCGCACGGCGAGTTCGAGGAAGGCGGTCCCGGGCAGCAGCACGGCGCCGTCGGCGCCGTGGTCGGCGAGCCACGGGTGGCTCCGCAGCGACAGCCGCCCGGTCAGCACGTACTGGTCTCCCTCGGCGACCCGGACCACGGCTCCGAGCAGCGGATGCCCCGCCTCGCCGAGTCCGGCGGAGGCCACGTCGGCGGCTGCGGAGTCCGGGGTGTCGAGCCAGTGACGCTGCCGCTGGAAGGGGTAGGTCGGCAGTTCGGTGGCCACGTCGGCGCCGTCGGCCTCGTTGAGGAGGGTCCAGTCGACGGGGACGCCGCGGCTCCACGCGGTGCCGAGCGAGGCGTACAGACGCGCCAGGCCGCCCTCCCCACGGCGCAGGGTGCCCGTCGCGCACACCTCCACACCCACGTCCTGAGCCGTCTCCTCCACCCCGTACATCAACAC
>NZ_JAYMHD010000003.1:0-14223 GCF_035656535.1 Streptomyces sp. H51 | reverse complement strand
TCAGGTCATCGGCGAAGTGCCGGTCGCCAGTGGCGTCGGGCACGTACTTCACAGTGACAACGATCCTCAAGCTCACGATGATCTCTCCGTTCGGATGTCCGCAGGGCCTCACTGGCCGCTGCGCCGCAGACGTACGCGGTACGAATAGTGCTCGGGCAGGAAGTGACTGATGGACAGCTCGACGAGCTGTCCGGCGACCGTGTGGTAGACGCGGTCGATGCGCAGCAGGGGTCGGCCCGGTGCGCAGCCCAGGTGCCCGGAGATTTCCGGGGTGGCCTCGGCGACGGTGATGCTCTGCTCGGCCTCGGCGATCGGCTCGGGCAGCCGCTGGTCGAGCAGGCCGATGACGGTGAAGGCATGCGGCGTGCCCGGCAGTGTCAGCTCCGGCACCGACTCCAGCAGCCGGCCGACGGAAGGCGGCAGCCACACGGAGGTGTGGCAGAAGGCGACGTCGTCGTGCAGCCGGAGGAAGGCCAGGCTGTGCACCCGGTCGGTGCGCAGGCCGAGCCGGCCCGCCGCGTCCACGTCCACCCGCCGGTGCAGGGGCGTGACGACGTCCATACGGGTGTCGATGGACAGGCCCATCAGATCGTCCACCGAGCCGAACTGGCGCAGGTACTGCTCCTCGCGCGGGGTGGCGAAGGTGCCGCGCCCGGGCACCCGGTACACCAGGCCCTCCGCCACGAGGTCCTGGAACGCCCGACGCACGGTCTGCCGGCTCACCCCGTGCGTGCGTGCCAGCTCGGCCTCGGTGGGCAGCCGGACGCCGTCGGGGTAGTCGTGGCGCAGGATCGCCGCCCGCAACGTGCGCGCGAGCCGGAAGTAGGTGCTCTCCCGCTGCGGCTGCTCAGTCATCCGGACCGCCCCTGGCCACCGGCCGCGAGGCGATCACGGTGCGCTGGATCCCGTTCGTCTCGCGCCCCGTCCGGAGGACGAGCCGCTCGTCGCCGGAGCGAATGTCCAGCCCGCTCATCGCACACAACTCCCGGTCCACTGCGGTCAGATGACGGCGTCGGCGCGCAGCGCGTCGATGTCGTCGCGGGTACGGCCGAGTTCGGTGAGGATCGCGTCGGTGTGCTCGCCCACGTCCGGGACCGGGTCCATGCGCGCGGGCAGCCCGGCGAGGTCGGCCGGCGGCAGCAACGCCTGCACCGTGGCGCCGGGCACGGCCACATCCCGCCAGCGGCCGCGGGCCGCCAGCACCGGGTGGTCGAGGAAGGCGGCGACGTCGTTGACCCCGGCGCAGGCGATGCCGATCTCCTCCAGCACCGCGAGGATCTCCCCGGCGTCCGAGCGGGCGAAGCGCTCGGCGACGATCGCGTTGAGTTCGTCGCGGTGCGCCACGCGGTCGGAGCCGGTGGCGAAGCGCGGGTCGTCCGTCAGGGCGGGCCGCTCGAGGAACTCCGCGCACAGGGCCGCCCATTCGCGCTCGTTCTGGATGGAGAACAGCACCTGTCCGCCGTCGGCGGCCGTGAACGCGCCGTACGGGGCGATGGTGGGGTGCTGGGTCCCGAGGCGGGCGGGCTGGCCGCCGCCGTAGCGCGTGTAGTAGGCGGGCTGGCCCATCCACTCGGCCAGCGCCTCGAACAGGGACACCTCCACGGGGTGCGCCCGCCCGGTGGTGGCCCGCGTGTACAGCGCGGTGAGGATGCCGGTGTAGGCGTACATCCCGGCGGCGATGTCGGCGACGGAGATCCCGACCCGTGCCGTCTCCTCGGCGGTTCCGGTCAGCGACACCAGGCCGGTCTGGCACTGGACCAGCAGGTCGTACGACTTGCGGTCGGCCCACGGTCCGGACGTGCCGTAGCCGGAGATCGTGCACGGGATCAGCCGCGGCAGGCGCTCGGCGAGCGAGTCGGCGCCGAGGCCCAGCCGGCCGGCGGCACCCGGCGCGAGGTTCTGCACCAGCACGTCGGCGCCGTCCAGGAGCTGGTGCAGGATGTCCAGGCCGCGCGGGTCCTTCAGGTCGAGGGTGAGGGATTTCCTTGGAGCGGTTGAGCCACACGAAGTAGCTGGAGTGGCCGTGCACGGTCGTGTCGTAGCGGCGGGCGAAGTCGCCCTCGCCCGGCCGTTCCACCTTGATCACCCGGGCGCCGAGGTCGGCGAGCTGCCGGGTGGCGTACGGGGCGGCCACGGCCTGCTCCAGGCTGACCACCGTGATGCCCGACAGGGGAAGTTGCTGCACGCACAGATTTGTACGGCCAAATGCGCGAGCGTGTCAACGGGGTGCAGGCCGCTGTGACCAGCGTCGCTTCGCGGTACCGCGCCGCCCCCTCGTGCGGACCCCGCGCAATGCCCGCGCTTTGTACGCAACAATCGCGCCGCTGCTGCCGCCCGGCCGGCCGTGTCCGCCGCGGTCCCCGCGCCGCACGGAGCCCGCCCGGGAACCGTCACCCGGTGTCAGGGCCGGGCCGTGGCCGTCGGCACGGTGTCGGCCTGCGGGGACGCGGCCACGATCCGCCCGGCGGACCGGGTTCGCCGGTCGAGAAAGGCGGCGAGGGCGGACAGCAGCAGTGCCACGCCGGACAGGAGGGCGCCGACCCGGTTGGGGGCGGTGTAGCCGAGGCCGGCCGCGATGACGACGCCGCCCAGCCAGGCGGCCAGCGCGTTGCCGAGGTTGAAGGCACCGATGTTGGCGGCGGAGGCCAGCGTCGGGGCGGCGGCGGCCTGGTCGAGCACCCATTTCTGCAGCGGGGGCACGGTGGCGAAGCCCAGGGCGCCGATCAGCGTCAGGGTGAGGGCGGCGAGGACCTTGTCGTGGGCGGTCACCGTGAACAGCAGCAGCGCGAGCGACAGCGCGCCGAGTGCGGCGAACAGCATGGGCATCAGGGCACGGTCGGCGAAACGGCCGCCCAGCAGGTTGCCCAGGAACATGCCGACGCCGAACAGCACCAGCAGCCAGGTGACCGCGCCGGCCGAATATCCGGCGACCTCGGTCATCATCGGCGTGATGTAGGTGATCGCGGCGAAGACACCGCCGTAGCCGAGGACCGTCATCGCCATGGCGAGCCAGACCTGGACGTTGCGGAAGGCCGCGAACTCGCCCCGCAGGCGGGCGCCCTCCGGCCGTCCCGTCTCCGGGACCAGCCCGGCCACGCCGAGGAAGCCGACGACGCCGAGCGCGGCGACCACGGTGAAGGTCACCCGCCAGCCGGCGGCCTGGCCGAGGTAGGTGCCCAGCGGCACGCCGACGACGTTCGCCACGGTCAGGCCGGTGAACATCAGGGAGATCGCCGACGCCTTCTTCTCCGGAGCCACCAGGCCCGCGGCGACCACGGAGCCGATGCCGAAGAACGCGCCGTGCGCGAGCGAGGCGATCACCCGGCCGGCCAGCATGACGCCGAACGCCGGAGCGAAGGCGGAGAGGGCGTTCCCCACGACGAACACGCCCATGAGGAACATGAGCATCTTCTTGCGGGACACCCTGGTGCCCAGAACGGTCAGCAGCGGAGCGCCGAACACGACGCCGAGGGCGTAGCCCGAGACGAGCCGGCCGGCGGTCGGGATGGAGACGCCGAAGTCGTCCGCGATCTCGGGCAGCACGCCCATGATCACGAACTCGGTGGTTCCGATCCCGAAGGCCCCGATGGCCAGGGCCAGGAGGGCGAGAGGCATGGGGGTGAACCCCTTCCTGGTGATTGCGCACGGTATTAACAAGCCAGAACAATAATTGCAGGCGCGGAATAAGAGCAAGCGTGGGTTTTGCTGAAGCGGGTAGTGGTCGAACGCAAGTACATGGGCAGACGACAGCCCCCGCGGCTTCGGTGAGGGGCGGGGGCTGTTGCGGCCGGGTCTCAGGCGGGTGCGTGGAGCCTCTCGACCGCCGTGACGAGCGGGGCGAGTTCGGGGTTCCGTGCGGCCTCGTCCAGGGCTTCGCGCAGCGCCGCCTCGTTGGTGGGGCGGGCCTGTTCCAGCAGTTCGAGGCCCGCCTCGGTGACGTCGGTGTAGATGCCGCGCCGGTCGGTCGGGCAGAGGTAGCGAGTGAGCAGCCCGCGGTCCTCCAGGCGCGTGACCAGTCGGGTCGTCGCGCTCTGGCTGAGTACGACCGCGTCCGCGACCTGCTTCATCTGCAGGTGGCCGCCCTCGCCTTCGTGCTGCCGGCTCAGCACGTCCAGCAGGGAGTACTCGCGCACGCTCAGGTCGTGCCCGGCCTGCAGGGCGCGCTCGATGTGGGCCTCGATCCTGCCGTGCAGCAGCGAGAGGGCGCACCAGCCCTGGGCGAGGGCGGTGAGTGCCGGATCCGTCGCGGTCATGGGCGTGGGTCCTCCGTCCCGGGATGACTGGCTGCCGTCAAGGATAGTGCACCGTTGAAAATGTCAGCGTTTGCGTGTAACGTGCGCATGCAACGTTCGAGACGTCCTGCCCCTACATGCACATCGACCGGCCGCCCCTCGGGCCGGCGGGCGCTTGACTTCGAGAACGCTCGAAGACCTGGCGTCGAAACGGACGGCGGAGGTCCCCGGGGACGGAGGCGGACCTGCGCGTGGGCGTGCACATCAATCGGTTCCAGGCGGAGTTCAACGGCGGCGCCGAGGACCCCGTGCTGGAGGCGTACACGACGCTCGGCCACCTGGCGGGGCGCACCTCCACGGTCCGGCTCGGCGCGCTGGTGACCGGCGTGACCTACCGGCGTCCCGGGCTGCGCGCCGAGATCGCCACCACGCTGGACGTGCTGTCCGGCGGGGTGCCACCCTCGGCGTCGGGGCGGCCTGGTACATGATCGGCGGCGGGGAGAAGAGGACCCTCCGTCCGGTCGCCCGGTACGCCGATGCCTGCAACCTGTTCGCGACCTCGCCGGGCTACACGAAACTGGGCCTCGACACCGTGATCCTCGCCCCGCGCACCGGGCGGCCGGCCGATCGAGAGTTTCGCGGCCTCGGCGGTCCGGCGACTGGCCGAGCTGGACTGAGTGCCGGCGGGCCCGCCGGGAGGCGCGGCCAGCGCGGTTCCGCACCGACGGCGTACGGCGAGCGTGCGGAGGGGCCGTGCGGAAGGGGCTGCGCCGAATGGGGTGTGCGAAGGGGCCGGAGCGTGTGGCTCCGGCCCCTCGGGGTGCGCGGTGCTGGTCGGGCCTCGGGGGCGGCCCGCAGTCCGCGCCTCGCTCGCGATCCGGTCGGGATCAGGCGGCGACGGCCGCGCCCGCGTGGCCCTGCAGGCGGGCGACGACCTCGGTCACCTGGGCGGCGACCTCGGCGTCGTCGGCCGGGTGGGTCTCGGCGAAGCGGGTGATGGAGTTGGGGATGGACAGCTTGATGTCCTCGATCACCTTGCCACCGGCGATGCCCACGGACTTGCGGGTCTCGTCCTGCGCCCACACGCCGCCGTACTGGCCGAAGGCGGTGCCGATCACGGCGACCGGCTTGCCGCCGAAGGCTCCGGCGCCGTACGGGCGCGACAGCCAGTCGATGGCGTTCTTCAGGACGGCCGGGATGGAGCCGTTGTACTCGGGAGAGAAGAGCAGGAAGGCGTCGGCGGCCCCGGCGGCCGCGCGCAGCTCCGCGGCGGCGGCCGGGACGCTGCCCTCGACGTCGATGTCCTGGTTGTAGAAGGGGATGCCGCCGAGGCCCTCGAACAGCACCACGTCGGCGCCCTCGGGGGCCAGCTTGGCGGCCGCCTCGGCGAGTTGGCGGTTGTGCGAACCGGCGCGAAGGCTGCCGACGAGGGCAAGGATGCGAACGGACATGGGAACTCCAAGGGGGGTGCGAGTCATGGTCGTGCAATGCGGACCGGGGTCCGCTTAACTGTTGTAGCACCCTAAGCGGACCGCGGTCCAGTTTTGTTCCCATGCTCTACGCTGTCCTCATGCCCAGCGCCCCGCCGCCTTTCCCCGAGTCGGTCCAGCCGTCCGGTGAGCCCCAGTTGCTGCAGCTCAGCTCCGTCGAGGACGAGCCGTGTCTGCGGGCCGACGCCGCGCGCAACCGTGCCCGGCTGCTGGAGGCGGCCGACCGCCTGATCGCCGAACACGGCGTGGACGGGGTCACGATGGAGGCGGTGGCCACGGCGGCCGACGTGGGCAAGGGCACCGTCTTCCGCCGGTTCGGCGACCGCACCGGACTGCTGATGGCGCTGCTCGACCACTCGGCGAAGAAGCTGCAGGCCGACTTCCTCGGCGGACCGCCGCCGCTCGGCCCCGGCGCGCCGCCCGTGGACCGGCTGCGGGCGTTCGGCGTGGCGGTGCTGTACCGCTCGGCCGAGCAGCTGGACCTGCGGCTGGCCGCCCAGGCGGGGCCGAACCGGCGGTACGCGCACCCGTCGGTCCAGGCCCTCTCCATGCACGTCACCGTCCTGCTGCGGCAGATCGTGCCGGACGCCGACTGCGAGGTGCTCGCCCAGGTGCTGATGGGGTACCTCGACCCCGGTCTGATCCACCATCTGACCCGGGAGCGCGGGATGCCGATGGAGCGGCTGGAGGCGGGCTGGACCGACCTGGTGGCCCGGGTGACGCAGACCCGGCCGCCCGCCTGACCCGGCGGCTCAGCGCCAGACGGCGAACGCGTCCAGCAGACCCTGCGGTGCGTCGTCGCGGAACAGCAGCACGGCATTGGCGGCCGATTCGGCGGCCGACTTCTCGCTGCGGGGGAACAGTCTCTCCTCGTACGCAGCGAGCGCGGCCTCGGTCTCGCCGGGGGCGGCGGCGAGCGCCAGGCCCAGCTCGGCGCCGTCGAGCATGGCCAGGTTCGCGCCCTCCCCGGCGAACGGGGACATCAGGTGCGCGGCGTCGCCGAGCAGGGTCACGCCCGGGACGCGCTCCCAGCGGTGCCCGACCGGCAGGGCGTGGATCCGCCGCGGGACCAGGGCTCCGTCGGCGTCGCCGACCAGCGCCCGCAGGCTCTCGTGCCAGTCGGCGAAGTGCTCCAGCACGGCTGCCTCGGCGGCCGCGGTGTCGGTGAAGTCGACCGAGTCGAGCCAGTCCTCGGCGGTCCGCAGCGCCGCGTACACGTGCAGGCTGCCGTCGGTCTCCCGGTGCGCCAGGAAGCCCTTGCCGGCTCCGAGGGCGAACAGCATGCCGCCGCCGACGACCTCCGCGCAGGCCGGATGACGTACGTCCGCATCCCGCAGGTCGGCCTCGACGAACGACACGCCGGAGTAGACGGGCACCGCGTCGGAGACCAGCCTCCGGATCCGCGACCAGGCCCCGTCGGCGCCCACCAGCAGGTCCGTGGTGAAGGCGGCGCCGTCGGCGAGCGTCACCTCGTGCCGGCCGTCGCCGAGAGGCCGCGCGCCGGTGACCTTCGCGCCCCAGCGCACCATGCCCTCGGGCAGCGAGCCGAGCAGCAGATCACGCAGTTCGCCGCGGTCGATCTCGGGGCGCTCGCCGTCCCCGTCGTCCGGCTCGTCCATGCGGACCACCGCGTCCTTGTCGAGAACCCGCATGGCCTCGCCGCCCCGGTGGACGAGTGCGCGGAACTCCTCGTGCAGGCCCGCCGCCCGCAGCGCCTCCTGGCCGGAGTCGTCGTGGATGTCGAGCATGCCGCCCTGGGTGCGGGTGGCGGGGGAGGCCTCCAGGTCGAACACGGCGGCCTCGACACCGCGCAGGTGCAGGACGCGGGCCAGGGTGAGGCCGCCGAGTCCGGCGCCGACGATCGCGATCGGGTGGTGGGTGGTCATGAGTTCTCCTCGGAGTCGGTCGGGTGCTGCGGTGAGACGGGCACGGCGGTCCGCGCGATGCCGGCGATCAGCACCTCGAACCCCCACGCCATGCGGTCCTCGGGGCCGCCGCCCGACAGCAGGTGCCCGGCGAGGGCCGCGATGTGCGGGCGGTCCCGCTCGGAGGCGCTGTGCAGGGCGGCGCGCAGGGCGTCCCAGTCCTCCTCGGACGCCTCGTCGGCGTGCTCGGCGGCCGTCGCGGTGGCGAGCTGCAGCAGCAGGTCCACGCCCCAGGCGGCCTGCGCGGGCGGCACGCCGCCCTCGTCGAGCAGGGCCAGCAGGGTCTCGATCAGGTCCAGGTAGTTCGGCCCGCTGGGCCGGGCGGTGAGCGCGGAACGGGCCAGGGTCGGGTGTTCGAGGAGCATCGCGGTGTACGCGGTGAGCACGCCCCGCAGCCGCTCCCGCCACGAGCCCCCGGCCGGCGCCGGGCCCACCGTGCCGAGGAGTTCGTCCAGGACGGCCGCGTGCAGCTCCGCGGTGTTGCGGACGTAGACGTACAGCGAGGCCGGGCCGGTGTCGAGTTCCTGCGCCAGACGTCGCATGGTCACCTTCTGCAGACCCTCGGCGCGCAGCACGGCGACGGCCGTGGCCACGATGCCCGCCCTGCTCAGTGCGGGCTTGGCCGGGCGCTCACGGCGGCTGCGGGGGGTGTCGGGACGGTTGGTCATGCCAACACCGTAACGAACAAGTTCGTCACGAACGTGTTCGTCAACGAGCCCGGAGGCGCACTGCGTGCGGCTTCGTGTGGCTCGGTGCGGCTTCGATCGGTCTCCGGGGTCGGCCGGTTTCCCCGTTCGATCGGCGTCCGGGGTCGGCCGGTTACCCCGTTCGATCGGTCTCCCGGGCACGGCCGGTTACCCCGTTCACCCCCGCGGAGTGCCGGGCCGTGCTTCTGCCAAGATGCGGTACGTCATGGTGCAGATACCGAACACGCCCGCGCCCCCGTCACCCACGCCGCGTTCCGTGCCCACGAGCGCCGACGTGGCCCGCCTGGCCGGCGTCTCGCGCGCGACCGTCTCCTACGTCCTGAACAACACCAGCGCCGTGCGCATCAGCGAGCCCACGCGCCGCCGTGTCCGCGAGGCCGCGAAGGAACTGGGGTACGTGCCGCACGCGGCCGCCCGCAGCCTGCGCGCCGGACACAGCCGCATGGTCCTGATGCCCGCCCCGGCCGTCCCCGTCGGCCCGCTGTACGGCCGGTTCCTCAACGAACTCCAGTGGGAACTCGGCCGCCTCGACTACACCGTCGTGCAGCACGGCACCGTCGGCCTGCACGGCGACGAGGCCGCCCGCGCCTGGGCTGAACTGCGCCCCGTCGCGGTCCTCGTGCCGGGCGCCGGGATCGGGCCGCAGGGCGTGGCCGTGCTCAAGCGCTCCGGCGCCCGCGCCGTCGTCACCCTCGGCCCCGAATCGGTCGAGGGCGCCCACGCCCTGCTCATGGACCACGAGGCCGTCGGCCACTGCGCGGCCCGCCACCTGCACGACCGCGGCCGGCGGCGCGTCGGCGTCGTCGTGCCCGAGGAGGAGGGGCTGGCGCCCTTCTCGCTGCCCCGCCTGAACGGTGTGCGCGCCGCCCTGCACGGCACCGGCGCCACCGTCGCCGAACTGCCCCTCGCCCACACGGAGGAGAGCGCCGCCCGGCTCGCCGCCCGCTGGCGCGGCCTCGGCCTGGACGCGGTGTTCGCGTACAACGACGAGTACGCGATGCTGCTGATGCGCGCCCTGCAGGACGAGGGCGTCCGGGTCCCGGAGGACACGGCCGTCATCGGCGCCGACGACCTCATGCTCGGCCGGCTGCTGCGGCCCCGCCTGAGCACCGTCCACGTCGAGCTGCCGTCCGGCCGCGACCTCGCCGAACTGGTCGACCGCGCGGTGCGCGACCCCGGCGCCGCGCCCGAGACACACAGGGTGCTGGGAGCGGCGGTGGTGCACCGCGACTCCAGTTGAACGCCCGGCTGACGCACCGCGGTGGCGCCGGGCGCGCCGTCGCGGAGTCCGGGAGCCGGGAGTACGCCGAGGGGCTGGTGCGCCGCCGTCCGCGAAGATCGTCGGCCGTGGACGGTGCACGAAAACGGGGCGCCGTGTCCCATCCGACACGGCGCCCCGGACGACACGGCGCCCCTGACGGGAAGCCCCCCTGACGGGAAGCCCCCCTGACGGGAAGCCCCCCTGACGGGAAGCCCCCTGACGGGAAATCCCCCTGATGGGAGGTCCTACTCCCCGCTCTCTCCGGCCTGCGCCTGCTGCGCGGCGACGGCCTTGCGGACCTCGTCCATGTCCAGTCGGCGGGCCTGCCCGATGACGTCCGCCAGGGCGGCCTCCGGCAGGGCGCCCGGCTGCGCGAACACGGCGACCTGGTCACGCACGATCATCAGCGTCGGGATCGACTGGATGCCGAAGGCGGCCGCCAGCTCCGGCTGGGCCTCGGTGTCGACCTTGCCGAACACCAGGTCCGGGTTCTCCTCGGCCGCCTTCTCGTACACCGGCGCGAACTGACGGCACGGCCCGCACCAGGACGCCCAGAAGTCGATCAGGACGAACTCGTTGTCCGTGACCGTCTGGTCGAAGTTCTCCTTGGTGAGCTCCACGGTGCTGCTCATGACGTGAATGCCTGCTTCCTGGGGTCGGGTCGGGGCCGTCCGCACAACACGGCGGGCCGGTCACGTATTCCGCGCCCCTACCCGTGTGGCCACGGGGTACACCACCCACCAGACTGGCCCCATGACGGAAACGGAAACCTTCGTGTACGACGTCGTGGTGCTCGGAGCCGGGCCCGTGGGGGAGAACGTCGCCGACCGCACCCGTGCGGCAGGCCTGTCCACCGCGGTCGTGGAGAGCGAACTGGTCGGCGGCGAGTGTTCGTACTGGGCGTGCATGCCCAGCAAGGCGTTGCTGCGCCCGGTCATCGCGCGGGCCGACGCCCGCCGCCTGCCGGGGCTGAGCCAGGCGGTCCAGGGCCCCCTCGACGCGTCCGCGGTGCTCGCCCGCCGGGACGAGTACACCTCCCACTGGAAGGACGACGGCCAGCTCCAGTGGCTCGACGGCATCGGAGCCGACCTCTACCGCGGCCACGGCCGCCTGGCCGGCCCGCGCACCGTGACCGTCGGCGGCAAGGTCCTCACCGCCCGGCAGGCCGTCGCCGTCTGCACCGGCAGCCGGGCCCTCCTGCCCGACCTGCCCGGCCTCGACGAGGTGGCGCCCTGGACCAGCCGGGAGGCCACCAGCGCCAAGGCGGCGCCCGGCCGGCTCGTCGTGGTCGGCGGCGGGGTCGTCGCCACCGAGATGGCCACCGCCTGGCAGGCCCTCGGCTCCCGCGTCACGCTCCTGGTACGCGGCAAGGGCCTGCTGGGCCGCATGGAGCCCTTCGCCGGCGAACTGGTCGCCGAAGCCCTCACCGAGGCCGGCGTCGACGTGCGCACCGGCACCTCGGTACGGGCCGTGTCCCGTCAGGACGGCACGGTCGTGGTAGTCACCGACGGCGGCGAGCGCATCGAGGCAGACGAGATCCTCTTCGCCACCGGCCGCGCCCCGCGCACCGACGACATCGGCCTGGACACCGTCGGACTGGAACCCGGCTCCTGGCTGACCGTCGACGACAGCCTGCGGGTCACCGGCACCGACTGGCTCTACGCCGTCGGCGACGTCAACCACCGCGCCCTGCTCACCCATCAGGGCAAGTACCAGGCCCGCATCGCCGGCGCCGCCATCGCGGCCCGCGCCTGTGGGACCCCGGTCCCGGAAGCCGACCCGTGGGGCGCCCACGCGGCCACCGCCGACCACGCCGCCGTCCCCCAGGTCGTCTTCACCGACCCGGAGGCGGCGGCCGTGGGCCTGTCGCTGGCCGACGCCGAACGGGCCGGCCACCGGGTCCGCGCCGTCGACGTGGAGTTCTCCTCCGTCGCCGGCGCCGGCCTGTACGCCGACGGCTACCGCGGCCGGGCCCGCATGGTCGTCGATCTCGAACGCGAGATCCTGCTCGGCGTCACCTTCGTCGGCCCGGGCGTCGGCGAACTGATCCACTCGGCGACGGTCGCCGTCGTCGGCCGGGTTCCGGTCGACCGCCTCTGGCACGCGGTGCCGTCCTACCCGACGCTCAGCGAGGTGTGGCTGCGGCTGCTGGAGGCCTACCGCGACAACTGACCCTCGGGCGCGGCCCCTCCGGCCGGTCCCTCACGGCAGGTCGAAGCCGAGGGACCGGGCCGCCTCGACCGGGGTCGGCTGCGTCCAGCGCCGCGCCATCGCCTGGTTCGACGACAGCGAGCGCAGCTCGGCGCGGTCGAGGTAGAGCACACCGTCGAGATGGTCCGTCTCGTGCTGCACGATCCGGGCCGGCCAGCCGGTGAACACCTCGTCCACCGGGCGGCCGGCCTCGTCCTGGCAGCGCAGCCGGACCTCGGACGCCCGGGCGACCACCGCCTGCCAGCCGGGCACGCTCAGGCAGCCCTCGAAGAACGCGGCACGGGCCGGGCCGACGGGCTCGTAGGACGGGTTGACCAGGACCCGGAACGGCTGCGGCACCCGGCCGCGGGCCAGCCGCACCTCCCGGGGCACGGGCGCCGGGTCCTCGATCACCGCGATCCGCAGCGCCACCCCGACCTGCGGCGCGGCGAGGCCGACGCCCGGCGCCGTGCGCATGGTGACGCGCAGGGCGGCCACGAAGCGGGCCAGCAGGGCGGAGTCCAACTGGCCGTCGAAGGGCTCGGCGGCGTGCCGCAGCACCGGATCGCCCGCCGCGACGATCGGCAGCGGACCGTCGGTGGCGAGGAGTTCCTCGACCAGTTCGGCAAGGGGCGCTCGGTCACGGGGAGTTGCCATCCGGCAAGCATGCCACGGCGGCCGCGTACGGACGTTCCGCCCTGTGACGCAGGGCACACGCGCGCGCCGGGAACCGGGCGCCGTCCGCACCCGACGACTGGAACACCACCTCCGTCACCTGAGTCACCGCGGCCACCCCCGCCCCTGCCCGCCTGCCCCCGCCCCGCCCCGGAGAGCCCGCCGATGCCCACCGCTTCCCCGACCGCCACCGACCAGGCCCCGCGGCACCCCGCGCCCGCGCCGTCGTCCTCCGACTCCCTCGCGCCGTTACGGCCGCTGATCCTGCGTCTGCACTTCTACGCCGGCGTCGTCGTGGCGCCCTTCCTGCTCGTCGCCGCCGTCACCGGCTTCCTGTACGCCGGCGCCGTCCAGGCCGAAAAGCTCGTGTACTCGCACGAGTTGACCGTCGCCGACGTGGGGGAGACCAAGCTGCCCGTCTCCCGGCAGGTGGCCGCCGCGCGCAGGGCCCACCCCGAGGGCACGGTCCATGCGGTGCGCCCCTCCCCGGCGGCCGACGCCACCACCAGGGTGCTGCTGTCCGGCGTCGAGGGCGTCGCCGCCGGTCACACCCTCGCCGTGTTCGTCGACCCGTACACCGGCGAGGTGCGCGGCGCGCTGGAACAGTACGGCTCGACCGGCGCGCTCCCGCTGCGGACCTGGATCGACGGACTCCACCGCGATCTGCACCTGGGCGAGACCGGCCGCCTCTACAGCGAGTTCGCGGCGAGCTGGCTGTGGGTGATCGCGGGCGGCGGACCGGTGCTGTGGTTCTCCCGGCGCCGCGCCCTGCGCGCGGTGCGCGGCACCACCGGGCGGCGACGCACGCTGGGCCTGCACGGCACGGTCGGCGCCTGGGCGGCGGTGGGTTTCCTCTTCCTCTCCGCGACCGGCCTGACCTGGTCGACGTACGCCGGGGCGAACATCTCCGAGCTGCGCGCCTCGCTCGGCCAGGCCACCCCGTCCGTCTCGGCGACGGCCGGCGGCGAGCACGCGGGCCACGGCGCCGCCGCCGGGGCCGGGGGAGCGGAGCGGGCCGTCGGCCTCGACGAGGTACTGGCGGCGGCCCGGGAGCAGGGGCTGACCGACCCGGTGGAGATCGTGCCGCCGGCCGGCGCGGACTCCGCCTACGTCGTCAGGCAGGTGCAGCGCAGCCGGCCCGAGAAGCAGGACTCGGTCGCGGTCGACCCGGCCACCGGCGAGGTCACCGACGTGCTGCGGTTCGCCGACTACCCGCTGCCGGCGAAGCTGACCCGCTGGGGCATCGACCTGCACACCGGCATCCTCTTCGGCCCGGCCAACCAGATCGCCCTGATGCTGCTCGCGCTCGCGCTGGTCCTGCTGATCGTCTGGGGCTACCGCATGTGGTGGCAGCGCGGCCGCGGACCGGCCTTCGGACGGCCGGTCCCGCGCGGCGCCTGGCAGCGGGTGCCGCCGCAGTTCCTCGTCCCGTCGGCGGCGGCCGTCGCCGTCCTCGGCTGGTTCGTGCCGCTGCTCGGCCTTCCGCTGGCCGCCTTCCTCGCCCTCGACGTGCTGCTCGGCGAGGCGGCCCACCGCAGGGCCCGGCGGCGCGGCGCGCCCTCCTGACGCGGGCGGGGCGCCCTCACGACGCGGGCGGGGCGCCCTCACGACGCGGGCGGGGCGGGTCCGACGCGGGCGGAAGCAGGTCTGACACGGGCGAGGGCAGGTCCGTCGCGGGCGGGGGCGGGTCCCCGGAACCGCCCCCGCCCTCACGACGCGGGCGGGGCGGGGCGGCCGCGGGCG
>NZ_JAYMHD010000002.1:0-18093 GCF_035656535.1 Streptomyces sp. H51 | reverse complement strand
TCGCATTCCTCCCAGGTGGAGCTGATCCGGGACGAGGTGATCGGTCTGCTGGAAGGGATCAGGCCGCGCACCGCCGACCTCGCCGCCCCCCCCCCCCGCACCGCGATTCGATCCGCCAGAACCTGTGCGTCCGTGACAGCCCTTTGCCATGATCCTTGCATGGGCTACGCAGACTCGTCCTCGCCTCATGGGCTCCCCGGCTGGTTACAGCGACTTCACAGAGATCCTGAAACCCCATCGGCACAGCGGCCCGCGGGGCCGGAGGCCGGGAGCTGGTACCGATTCGACGAGGCCGCCCTCACCGTAGGCGGAGTCCCCTTCGCTCAGGCCAAGGCCAGGCGCAACGGGAAGCGGGTGGGGATCGCGGTCAGGGTCCTGGACCCGGTGGTCCACGTCCGACTCCGCGTCAGCAGTACGCGCACCCTCGACGAGGTCGTCGACCTCGAGGACCACCCGTCCACCTCGTTCCAGTACGGCCGTGCTCCCGGCCTGGGCAGGGTGCTGGTCCACGGACCACACGCGACCGGCCTCCACCACCCCGGCTCATGGTGCCTGATCGACCGCCGCGGACTGATCCCGCATCAGGTCCGCCTGGACTGGATGGATGTGGAGGACCCGGCCTTCCGCGGGCGCCGCTGCCGGGAGCCCGACAAGGTCCTGACCCGCGAACTGCTGTCAGCCGTACGCCGGGACGAAGCCGGAGGACAGCAGTGAGCGGCCCCTCCTGGGAGGACGTGCTGGCGGAAGCGCGCGACGGACACGTCGGACCCGCCGTCTACCGGCTCACCCTCGACACGGCCAGGTCGATGAGCCGTCGCTACCCGGCGCAGATCTACTCGCCGGACGGCGTATGGAGCGACGACGCCCTGAGGGCGCTCGCGCATGAGTGCTTCGCGCGCCACCTACGGCCCGACCAGGTCGAATACCTGGCGCATCTCGTCGATGACATCCACGGTGCCCGGCGTTTCGTCGCGGGCAGGGTGAAGAGGACTCTCATCGACATCCGGCGTACCGACGTGGTCGACAATCTGCTCGGGCGTCTGCGCCGGCGCCTGGAGGAGACACCCGGCATCGTGTGCGACCGCCGGTACTGGCACCCGTGCGGCAGTCCGGCACCGATGCCGATGAGCGGACCGCTCATGGCCGAGCTGGTCTCCGCGATCGCGGTGATCCCCCGGCTCCGCGAGAATCCCTCGGTACAGGCACCGAAGGTGTTCGACGACGCCGGCCTCACGGCCGTGGCCGAGGTCCTCCTCAACCACAGGGGGAACGGCACCCTCGTCAGGGACGCGGAAGAAATTCTGCGACGTGCGCTGACACCTCTGGTCGTCTCGGCGCTCATCCCCAATGACGGGTCCTACGAACCCCCGCAGCAGGGCCCGACACCGGAGGAAGAGGTCATGGTGCGCGAGACCACGGATCAGATCGTGAGAGAACTCGGCAGGGAGGAGCTGCTGCTGCTCCGCTTGGTACTCGAAGGCTGGCGTGACGGTGCCGTGGCCGAGCACCTCGGGGTGAGCCGGCCGGCGGTCGTCCAGCGTCGCAGGCGTCTCGGCGAACGTCTCGGCACCTACCTGGAGCCGCTTGAGCCCGCGCTGGGAGAACGGGTGTCCGAGGAACTGGCCCATCGGCTGACCCATCATGGCTGAGAACACCGCACCGTCGTCGCGTCCCGCACCGGGGCAGATCCGGGTGATCCGCCCCGCGGGGAACACCGGCCCGCTTCCGAGCGGTCTGGCGGCCCGGCTGTTCCTGCTGACCGAGGTCCTCCCCCACGACGCTGTGATAGGGCATCTCGTCGACGACGACCCGGACAGCGCCGGTCCGGTCGATCTCGTCCTCGGACCCCGCTTCACAGGGCGGGACCATGCGCTGCGGGTTCACTGCGATCTCTCGGCCACGCTGCTGCACGAGCAACTCGGCCCGGAGCTGGCCAGGATCAGCCACAGCCTCGTGGAACTGGTCCAGGTCACGTACGCGACGGGCATGGTGCCGGAAGAACGGTTCGCCGACCTGTTCCCACGGGGCGCGCCCATCGGATCGCCGTTGGATCCCCGGCGTCATCACAAGCTCACCGACATGGCCGACCTGCGACTCCTCGGTTCCCCGGCCGTCCGGGCCTTCATGGACTCCGCGCCGGACGGGCCGGACATCACCGTGGTGGCCACGGCGATGCGCACCGAAGCCGTGACGGTGGTGCGCGAGCACCGGCTGGCAGCGGCGGGCGGCGGCCCGTTGGTCATCGATCCCTCCCGCCACATCTCCCCGACGCAGAAACCCGTCGAACTCACCGACACCCGGACCGGAACACGCCGGGCAGCGGTACGCATCCGCTCCTTCCACGACGACGACGTCCCCTTGGAGGTACTGCCCGTCCACGGCACCGTCGTACTGCTCGCCGCGCCGGACACCCCCTTGCCGACGGACCGATGGACACCCCTGCCGGCACAGACCGGTGACCCCGTGGAACACCTCCTCGAACAACACCTGCGCCTTCCGGCCGACCAGGAGACGGACTTCTGACGTCACGCACGCGTCGACGTCACCCCGGTGAACACTCACGTCTGCGGGCCTGGCCCCCGCAGTGACCTCAGGGAGGGGGGAGCACAGCGATGCTCGTCCGGGAAGCATGTGCGTACGGCTTGCTGGGTGCGGCCCTGATAGAAGCGTGGGATCTGCACACGGCGATCCATGTCAATCGTGGCTTCCCGTGGAAGAAGCGCGGCCGTCTCAAGCTGGCGCCCTATCTGACGGCCGCCGCGATACGGCTGCTCGTCAGCGCAGCGCTCACCGGCGTCTACGCGGCGTCCGGTCAGCTGGCCGGCGTGCTCAGCGCCGTGACCGTCGGGGTGGCCGCCCCGAAGATCCTCCAGAGCATCGCCCGGCGCTCACTCGGTCGGCCCGCCGGGGAGATCCCGGCCCAGGCATCTCCCCCGGGCGAGGGCACCGCCGCCTCGTCCGGCGGGCCGGTGCCGTCGTACCTGCCCGCAGACTCATCACAGCCGGCCACCACCTCGGAAGGGCCACAGGTCGATGCGCGCTGATTCCTTCGCCGGTCACGTCCTCGGGCACCTCGCACACGGCGCTTGCGTCGACGAGGCAGCCGGCCCCGGCCGGTCGCGTCACGGATTCCTCTACTGGCTGCGCGCCGCTCTGGCCTTCCAACCGGTCGTCGAGCCGCCGCCCGAGGAGACGTCCCGCGCCTCGGGGCACGGCTCCTCGGAGGCACCGGCGTCTTCTCACCAGGCCGTGACGCATGTCACCGTGGTGGCCACGGCGGTGCGCGCCGAAGCCGTGACAGTGGTGCGCGAGCACCGGCTGGCAGCGGCGGGCGGCGGCCCGTTGGTCATCGATCCCTCCCGCCACATCTCCCCGACGCAGAAACCCGTCGAACTCACCGACACCCGGACCGGAACACGCCGGGCAGCGGTACGCATCCGCTCCTTCCACGACGACGACGTCCCCCTGGAGGTACTGCCCGTCCACGGCACCGTCGTACTGCTCGCCGCGCCGGACACCCCCTTGCCGACGGACCGATGGACACCCCTGCCGGCACAGACCGGTGACCCCGTGGAACACCTCCTCGAACAACACCTGCGCCTTCCAGCCGACGACGAGGAGAACTGACTCTTGAATCAACCCTTGTCGCAGAGCAGCAGACAGCTCCTGCTCGGCGCCCTGCTGGGGATCGACGCGCTCCTCGACGATCCGGACCAGGTGCACCATGTCGAGCAGATACTCCTGGCGCTCGAACAGCAAGGGCGCCGCGGGATCGGTCTCTACGGTTACGGCCTCCCCAAGTGGCTGGTAACGGACGACAATCGCGGGCTCGGCGGCCTGATCAACAAGCTGCAGGACCGAAACGATCCCTACGGGAACGAGGAGAAGTGGAGCCGCCGCGACTGGCTCCATGAGCTGAAGGAACTGCAGCGGAAACTGCGGGACGTCGCGCGGCCGGACGCCTCGTTCCTGCACGGTCCGCTGAAGTACCAGAAGAGGCGGCTCGCCGCGGCGGACAGCACGTCCTGGCTCGAGCGGGCCGCGGCCGCCCGGGAGAATCTGTCACGTGCCGAGGCAGCGGTCGATCCGGATTCGATCCGGAGCCGTGAGGCTGCGCGACGCCTCCTCCAGACGGACATCGTGCTCTGCCGCGACGACGGACCCGTGCTCTACTCGCACCACAGCGCGCAGGACGGCGTGGTGATCCAGGCCGAAATCATTCCCGGCCCGTTGTCGGTGAACCCCGAGAGCGACACCGCCTCGGTTTCCCTCGCTCCCGTTCCCAAAGAACTCGACGGTTTCCGGACGTTGGCCCGGTCCTTCACGTTCCAGCGCAACGACACCTTCGTTCGGGGCATCGAGGAGGGGCTGCAAGCGGCAGCAGAGCTCCTCGAGTCGATCGGGGCCGACGGCCCCGGCCGCGCCGCGGCGAACGCCAAGGTCCGTCTCGCCGGACTGCTGTGCAGCGAGACGAGCCTGGTCGACCGCTCGGCCGGCCTCGCCATCGCGCTGGGGACGCTTCAGATGCTGGTCCCCGGACTGCCCTCGCCCAAGGTGCCCACCGCCGCCACCGGCTGCCTGCGACGGGACGAACGCCCACAGCGGGCCGGCGGGTGGCTCGTGGAAACCATGCAGCCGCAGATCGTCCAGGCGAAAGCGAGAGCGTTGGCCCACGACGGCGTGGTTCAACGGCTGATCGCGCCGATCGCGCCGCGACAGCAGAAGTCGTTCGGCTCCAGCCCCATCGACGTGGCGCCGGTGGGGAATCTGTCCCTCTTCGACGTCTGCTCCGCCGTCTGGGGGAACGACTGGACGCACGCTGTCGAGGAGATCCGCAGAGACGCCCTGAGCCAGTTCGGACTGGAGCAGGCGTGGCCGACGGAGGAGTGGCCGGGAGCCATCACGACCGGCGACGGCCGTCCTCTCGTCGCCCCGACCAGGCAGGCCGGGGAACTGGCCGACATCATCAAGAGCCGCCTGCACGAGGGCCACGGCCCGGACGGTCCCCGGCCGGTGGTGGTGTGCCCGCCGCCCGGCCACGCGCGGCGCACCGGGCGCACCTTCCTGGTCCGAGAGGTGGCCCAGCAGCTCGAAGGCGAGGAATGGCGGGTGCTCGCCCTGCGCCACACGGGTCTGGTGCCCCTCACGGAGGACGGGGTGTGCCGGGCGCTCGACATGTGCTCCCCCTCAGCGGGCGAAAAGGCCGAGACGTTGCTGGTCATCGACGACCTCACGTGGGAGGACGAGGACCTGGGCGTCCGGATCGACGAGCTCCTCCGGGACATCGCGGACCGGGCCAGGGCAGTCGTGCTGGCCGTCCCCGCCCCCCGGGCGGAGACGGGCACCATTCCGCCCTATCCCCGGCGCGACGACCTCTGGAAGATGCCTGCGGACAGGCAGACCAAGATCTCCCTGGTCCGCTCACTCGCTGCCCTGCTCCACCCTGGTGACGAGAGGGACCAGATTCCCAAGGAAGTGGTGAGCAGTCTGCTCACGCAGGCCCGAACCGATCTCTCCATGCTGGTGGCTCTCACCGGAGCGGCCTGCGAGCGGCGCCGCCAGACGGGTACGTGGTATTTCCTGGGGCGCGATCTTCTCCGTGGCGAGCTCTTCGCGGAGTGCCACGCGGCCGTGGACCGCTTCCTGGCCGTCGCCGACCGCACGGCGGCGGAGCAGAGCCTCGGCAGGCTCGCCGTGCTGTCCGTCTTCGACATACCGGTCCCGAAGGAACTGCTGCGCGACGTCGACGGGGGAACGCTGCTGGAATTCGGGGCGGTGAAGTACAGGGAGGGATGGACGCTTCCCCGCTTTCGCGCACTGCACGCACTGGCCAAACTCACGCGAAACAGTGCGGGCATCAGCGAGGAAATGACCAAGCAGTTCCACCTCAAAGAGGTGATCTACTCGCTGTGCGACGGCCGCGACCAGCCCACTCGCCACAGCTCGGAGTTCCTGCTCGAAATCCTCGAGAAAACGAAGGGGTGGCAACACTTCCCCGAGCTGATCCAGTTCACGTCCGCCAAACTGGTCGAATGGGCGAATGCCCCGAGCACGCCGGAACCGCTCCAACTGCTCCGCCTGGCCGAGCATCTGTCCCGCACGAAGACGGGAGACACCGGCCACGCAAAGACGGTAGTCGCGACCGCGGCGCACGTCTACTTCGGAAACAGCGCGTACGAGCCACCGGCGGCCGTGATCTCCGAAATCCTCGTCCGGCTGCGGAAGCACGACAAGAAGTGGCTGCTGGACAGGGGTGAGCGCAAAGCCGTGGACACACTGGTACGGCGTACCAGAAAACGCCTCGGCCGGATCCTGCAGGAATCTCCCAGCCTCGGCCAGAGAATGTTCCTCCTGCGCACACTCCTGCGTGACGCTCGCAGGGAGACGGCCTCCGCGGTTCAGCAGCACCTCGGGGACTGCTTCGACCTGCCCGGCCCCATGACAGCCCGTCGGTACACCCAGATCCTGCGCGCCCTCGACGACTTCGACCGACGCCCGCCGGCCGGCCGGCGCATTCGGTTCCACACGATCGCCCCGCTCCGAGAGCTGGCCGAGGGGGCGGAACCGGACGACCTCAAGACCTACCTGGCATGGCTCGCGCTGAGGGAGCGCCTCGCCACCGCGAGCCGACTCGACTGCGCCTACGCCGTCATGGAGGGCGCGCTGGTGGCCGACGGAGCGCGGGTGGCCCCCGCGAATCCGCCCGTCGCCCCGATCCCGCCCGCCCCCTCCCCGGTGGACGGCTGCCGGGCCCGCCTGGACGGGGCTTCGGCGTACGATCTCGTGAGCGGGCTCGGGTTGCTCCGGAGGCACGCGCCCACCGTGGGCCGCACGCTGCGCGCCGAGCTGAAGACGGACATCTCCCGGGTCATCCGGCAGGAGATGCTCGCGCTCGAGTCGAGTCCGGAGGCCCTGGCGGCCCTCGTGGCCGATGTCTCGTCAGCCGGCAAGCCGCTTCTGGAAGCGGTCCTGTACCCCCCGAGCAGGCTGCCGCAGAGGAACTTCGACGCCCAGTTGTGCGACTCCATGGCGTCCGCGATCCGTGGGTCCATGCGTCTGGACGTCTGCGCCCGGCTCCTTTCCACGACAACCGGGCTGGACGAGCAGTACGGCCTGTCCGGGAGCGGCTTCGCCGCGCACCTCGCCGGCCAACTCGGCCAGGAGCTGTTCCAGCAGGTACTCGAGGACCAGGGGCCTCAGCGAACCGACCTGGCGAGTCAACTGCTCCGCGCTCTGGGGCGCACCGACACGGCCTGGTTCCCGGCGATTCTCGCCCGGAACGAGCAGTATCTGTGCGACATGCTGTGCCGCTCCTGGACCTCGGACTCCGCACAGCTCGCCATCGCACTCGTGCACGTGAGCCGATCCACCCACGGCCCCGACATCGTGCACACCCTCGCCGAGGACGAGGAGGTGGCGGAAGCCATCCTCGAACGTATGCGTGGAATGTCGCAGCCGGATCTCCTCGCCGACTTCCACCGCCTGGCGCTGCTCCTTGAAGGAGATCTCGCCACAAGATTCTCCGAGGACTACGAAGAAGTCCTCCGGGACAGTTTCGGAATACACAACAAGGAGAGCCTCCTCAAGCAACTCCATGCGTTCCAGGCGGTTGCTCCGACCCTGTACCGGGCCAAGGCCGATCCAGACATCTCCATCCTTGCGACTCGGACACTGGATCTTCTGGAGGCTCCCCAGGAGCTGGCGGGCGCCCGTGAACTGGCAGCGACCGCCGACATACTCATGAAAACATCGCCGGCCCTCCTCCCAAGACTGTCCGGAATATTCAAAGAACGCGTCGACGAGATCATCGAGATTTCCGACGAGAGCGGCATCGTCGACGGTATCGGCCTGCTCGAGAAAGCGGCAGCACTGGTCCCGGGCGAGATCAGCCGACTCAGCCGGGAGGAGCGACTGCGGGGAATCATCCGCAACTGGTGGAGGGATGCCTACGGGGAGACCAACCAGACGGAGCGACTCGATCTGCTGAATCGCATCGGCCGCCTGGCTCCTCAGACAGCCCCTGCCGAGCTCTGGGAATCCCTCGCAGCCGACGGCTGGGCACGCAGCCGACCGCCGGTGGCGGAACAAGCGCTGTTCCTCCGTGGTGCCGTACGCCAAAGCCCGGTGACCGCCGCGACGGTGGGCGAAGGACTCGTAGAACACGGGCTCACCGGATGGCTGTCTCGCGGTGTGGCGTCGGACATGCACCCCGGGGCCGTCATCGCGGCGCTGCTGAAGATCGCCGGCCGGTCCGATCTCGCCCACGATGTCGCGATGTCGATCGCGGCATCGCCCGGACTCGGCAAACTGAGCGCCACTGATCTCGTCCGTATCGTCCCTCCCCTCGCCTACGCCTCGCCGCAGGCGCTGCTTACGGCCGCAGCCGCTGTCGAGGGCCGCCTCCTCGAAATCTGCCACCAGACGTGGAGCACCGACGACCAGTCACTCGCCCGGGACGTCGGTTGGCTGGCCTTCTGGCTCCACCGGGCCGGCGCTCCGGTGGACCTCCCGGAGCTGCCTCTGGCAGTGCGGCGGATTCACGACCTGCCGACTCGGACATGGGCGGCGGGTTGGTTCAGGCCGCGTCCCTGGGTCGACGCTCTGCTCGACACGTGGGCCGAGCGGAACCCCGGACCCCCGGCGGCACCGGGTGAGGCGAGCCATTCCCTTGCCGTGCTGGTCCGCACCGGCCGAGGACCGGCGCGTGGCGATGAGCATCGCTGGCGGCACGCGTTCCAGGCCACGCCCGCCGAGCTGCTCCCCCTGCTTCACCAGCTCGATACCGATCCGGAGGCCCGGAGGGCGTTTTCCGGCGAGCTCGCCGCCCTGCGGACTCGTCTCAGCACAGCGGCATGGGCGGCGGCTCCGTCCGCTCACGCCGCGCTGCTCCTCGCCTAGGCGGGCACGACTCCCCGAAGACTCCCGCCACCGCACCGCGGCGGTGGACACCGGCGGAAAGGGGCCCCGGATGCCCGAGGCCCCCTTCGTCGTATGCCGTGCAAGGGCGTTGCCCTTCAGCAGGTCAGGCACGCAACGCGCCCGCTGACCTCGGTGGGGCGGGTGGGACCCGAACCACGGCCGACGGATCACGAGTCCTTCGAGGATCTTGGCGACCCTTGTCGGTCAACGCTCATCTTGGCCGTTTCCCCAGGCCGGACGAGGTCTGACGGGTACGTCCCGTTGTCCTTGGCCGCCGGCGACGGCCCCATGGCCCGCCGCCCACGGCTCCCCGCGCGGCGGTGCGCGCATCACCCAGGTGCCTCCGGCGAGCGGGGCGAGCGTGCCGTCGGCGAGGAGGTCCAGGGCCTCGTCGAGGGTGCGGGCCACGTGCGGGGTGGTGGTCATGTCCTCAACTCCCCTACTGGCAAGGGGGCGCACCCGGCGCCGTAGGCTACCGGGTGCACCCGTGTCCTCAGACCGCGGTCGTCACCACGTCCGTCTCTGCGGCGGCGGGGGCGCTCTTCGTCCCGAGGACCGCGCGCAGTGCCGCATAGACTCCGGCCGCGCAGAGGGCCGTGAGGATCGGCCCCCAGGTGCTCCCCCACGCGGGTCCGGTCTCCAGGACGATCAGCCCGACCGCGGAGCCGACGCCCCAGCCGAGCACGCCGGGCAGCGACACCATCCCGGTGGTGCGGTTCTGGGCCTGGGCCGGGTCGATGCCCTGGCGCCGGTCGAACGCGACGTGCACGAGGGCGATCGCCACCCAGCCGGTCACCAGGACGCCCTGCCAGTTCAGGGCCGTGAGGATGTAGCTGAACACGTTCGTCAGCATGATCGAGAACATGATCACGCTTCCGACCAGCACCCACACCACACGCGGCAGTCGGAGCCGGAACACCGTGCGGCCGAGGATCTCCAGGTTGCTGGAGGCCAGGAAGTAGTTCGCTGTGTTGATCCGGGTCTGGCTGACGAGCACCAGCAGCACGGCCCAGATGCCCATCACGTGGGTGAGCGCGACCGCGACGCCGCCCTCGCTGACGGTGCTGCCCACGAAGCTGCGCAGCGCGTGCGAGAGGAAGATGCCGACCAAACCGTTGACCAGGAAGGTCACCGTGTAGAAGACCCATCCGAAGGTCACGTCGGTGTGGAAGCGGCGGTCCTGCGCCCGGCCGAGCTGGGCGAAGTCCACCGTGTACATCATCAGGATCCACACGCCCATGTAGATGCCGAAGGCCATCAGCCACCCGGGGCCGCCCGAGGCGAACGGGATGCTGTCCTGCGCGCCGAAGCCGGTCCACCCGGAGGGCCTTCCGGACACCGCGGCCACGATCACCGCGGCGATCAGGCCCGCCGTGTACAGCGGCAGGAGCAGGCCGTTGAGTTTGTCGAGCCAGTTGCGGACGCCGCCGAAGACCAGCGGTGTCGCGTAGGCGACGACGACGAAGTACCAGACGTTCATCGACCAGCCGAGGCTGTCACGGGTGTAGGACTCCAGGGTGGCCGCGATGATCGAGCCCTCGAAGACGCCGTAGTAGAGCGCGGTGGCCGCGAAGACGAGGGTCGCGAGGACCGATCCGACCTTGCCGAACAGCAGTTGGGAGAACCGCTGGACGCCGAAGCCGGTGTCGATGGCGTAACCGGCCAGCACCTTGTTCACCACGCCGTACACCGCGACGGTGAGGAGGAGACCGATGAGGGTGTCGGTGAAGCCGACGTACGACGCCACCAGTCCCGCGATGTAGAGGTAGAACATCGCCGAGACCAGCGACCACCAGCCCATCATCAAGGACAGGCGGGGAATTCTACCGGCGGGTGAACCGCCGGTATCCGTACCGGAGTTCTGTGTGGGTGCAGCAGGCATGACTGATCCTTCTCCGTTCCAGGGGAGGCCCACGAGCGGTGCGGGCCGGGGAGGACCGACGCTCCTGAGCGCGCGCCGGTAAGTGGGATCCGTGCGGGGAAGTGCGCCCCGAGAGCGGGGACTTGGTCACGCCCAGTGGGCGAGCGCGCGGTCGCGCAGGGTGCTGCGGAACTGGTCCGTGGTCTCGCGCAGGAGTTCTCCGGTGCCCCAGTCGACGATGACGCCGTAGCGGCGGATCATGTCGAGCATGTCGACCTCGCCGGCGCGGTAGGCCCGGGCCAGTTCCTCGGGGTCCTCTTCCAGCCAGCCGGCGCGGGCGATCGCGATCTCGGCCCGCAGTGCGTCGGTGGCCCGCTGGTCCAGCGCGTACTCGTCGAGCTCCGGGCGCACCGGCCGGATCACCACGCCGTAGTCCTTGGCGGCGCGTTCGAGGGAGACGTAGCCGTCGATCACGTCCTCGACGACGAGTTCGGGATCGCGTCGCAGCGGGTCGCCGTATCCGCCGCCGCCGGCCGACGGGCGGGTGAAGGTGTCGCCGGACTCGACGGTGACGTTGGAGAAGACGCTGCCGAGGAAGCGTTCTTCCTGGGTGCCCTTGTTGAGCCAGACACCGTGCGGGACGGACGGCAGGCCGCCCTCGATGCCCCAGGTGATCGAGCGGGCGCGGTCGCAGCAGTACGACATGACGGTCTTCTCGGCGTCGGTGAGCAGGCCGCCCTTGTCCACTCCGCAGCCGCCGCGGTACATACCCGGACCGCCCGAGTCGGTGGTGATGCTGTGCGTCGTGGTGAGTACCGGGCAGAGCCGCTCCTGGCCCTCCAGGGGCTGCACCGCGAGGCCCGGCCCGAACACCGGGGAGGTGGCGTTGGAGCCGTCCTTGGTGCGGCGGCCGCCCCAGCCGCCGGCCATCCAGTCGTACCACATGAAGTAGGGCCGTTCCTCGGTCCGGCCGTCGCGCCCGCCGACCAGCAGGTATTCGAGGTTGAACGAGCAGGCCATGGCCCGTTCGGGAAGGATCCGCGACCAGATCTCGATGATCGCGTTCATCAGTTTCTCGTACGCGCCCGAGCAGAATCCGGTGACGGCGATGGGCCAGCCGGCGTTCACCACCGTGCCCTCGGGGCCGAGGTCGCCGAGGACCACGCGGTAGAAGCCGGAGTTCAGCGGGACGTCGGGGAAGAAGGTCTTGGTACCGGCGTAGAGCGCCGAGTACGTGGCGCCGTAGCCGCTGTTGAGGAAGGTCGCGACGGCGGGAGCGCTGCCGGACAGGTCGTAGGCGACCGTGCTGCCCTCGATGGTCATCTTGACGTGGATCGGGACGAGGCCCTCCTCGCTGCCGGGGTCGGCGTCGAGGTGGTCGACGGCCTCCCAGGTTCCGTCGGGGAGTTCGGCGACCTTGCTGCGGACGAGGTCCTCGACGTAGTCCTGGACCTCGGCCATCGCCGCGACGATGGTGTCCTTGCCGTAGCGGTCGACGAGCCGGAGCAGTTCCCGCTCGCACACCGCGGTCGCCTCCGACTGGGCGTGCAGGTCGCCGAGGCCGACGAACGGGGAGCGGGTGTTCTGCACGATCAGCTGGGCGACGTCGTGGCGGAAGACGCCACGGTCCCAGATCTTCAGCGCCGGGATGCGCAGGCCCTCCCCGAAGTGCTCCTTGGCGGTGACGTCGAAGGAGCCGGGGACGGTGCCGCCGACGTCGGCCCAGTGGCCCTTGTTCTGGGCGAACCCGATGATCTCGTCGTCGACGAAGATCGGCCGGATGAAGCTGATGTCATTGAAGTGGGTGCCGCCCCGGTAGGGGTCGTTGATGGCGAAGACGTCCCCGGGGTTGATGTCGTCGCCGAAGTACTCGATGACGGCCTTGCACTGGAAGTGCAAGGTGCCGACGTGCACGGCGATGTCCTGGCTGCCCTGCATGACCGTGTTGCCCCGGGCGTCGCACAGCGCCGAGGAGAAGTCACGGCAGTAGATGACGAACGAGTAGCAGGTGCGCAGGATCTGCTCGCTCATCAGGTCGACCGAGGTCGTGAACGCGTTCTTCAGTACCTCGAAGGTCACCGGATCGAGCGTCCGCTCGTGGTGCTCGGTGATGCTCACGTCAGGCCTCCTGGAGGTGGATGCGGATGTTCAGCCAGGCGTCGATCTCGGCCTCGGCGCGGGGTGGGACGACGGTGGTGGAGTCCAGCTGCTCGACGATCACAGGGCCCTGGAGGCGGGTGCCGGCCGGCAGGTCGTCGCGGTGGTGGATGCCGGTCTCGACCCAGCCGGTGTCGGCGAACCAGACCTTCCGTGTCGACGCCGGCTCGGGTGCCGGGCCGTCGGCGAGGTCGTGCGCGACGAACGCGGGCTTCGGCGTGACACCGGTGGCCTGCAGGCCGAGCTGGTAGATCTCGACCGGGGTGTCGTCCCGGCGGAACGCGAACTCGCGCTCGTGCTCCTCGTGGAACCTCTCGACCGCTTCGGCGAGGGCGCCCGGCCCCGATCCGCAGGGGACGACCAGGGAGCGCCACTGGCCCTGGTAGCGCATGGAGGCGTTGCGCTGGAGCACCGCGTGCTCGGCCGGGACGCCCTCGTGGCCCAGGCGTTGCGAGGCCTCCCGCTCCAGTTCCTGGAAGCCGCGTTCGAATTCTTCCTCGTCGGCTTGGTGCGCCAGGCAGGAGAACATCGCGGACAGGTCGTGGCGGATGTCGACGAGCAGGCAGCCGAGCGCGGAGGTCACGCCCGGGTTCGGTGGGACGATCACGGTCGGGATGCTGAGCTGGCGGGCGACCTCGGCGCCGTGCAGGGCGCCCGCGCCGCCGAACGCGACGAGCGCGAAGTCGCGGGGGTCGTAGCCGCGCCGGATGGAGACCAGCCGGACCGCGTCGGCCATGTTGGCGTTGGCGACCTCGACGATCGCACCCGCCGCCTCGGCGAGTTCGAGCCCCAGCGGCTCGGCGATCTTCTTGACGGCCTTCTCCGCCAGCTCGGGCTGGAGCGACTTGGCGCCTCCGGCGAGGCTGATACCGAGCCTGCCCAGGAAGAGGTTGGCGTCGGTGTTGGTGGCCTCCTCGCCGCCGGCGGCGTAGCAGGCGGGTCCCGGGGTCGCGCCGGCCGACTGCGGGCCGTTGCGCAGCGAGTCGGCCTCGTCGATCCAGGCCAGGGAGCCGCCGCCGGCACCGATCGTGAGAACCTCGATGCTGGGGAAGATGATCGGGTAGCCGTACTCCACGGACCACTCCTTGGTGGTGCGCAGCTCCCCTTCGTGCACCAGGCAGATGTCGGTGCTGGTGCCGCCCATGTCGAGCCCGATGGCGTTCGGGTACCCGCACTGCGCGGCGACGTGCCGGGCGGCGATGGCACCGGCCGCGATGCCCGAGGCCGCGAGCCGCACGGGGAACCGGCCCACCATGCGGGGTGTCATCGAGCCGCCGCCGGAATGCAGCAGGAGCAGATCGCCGCCGTACCCGCCCGCGCCGAGCCGGTCGGCCAGCCGGTCGACGTACCCGGTGACCAGCGGGGCGAGCACGGCGTTGGCGACGGTGGTGTTGAAGCGTTCGTACTCGAAGATCTCGGGCAGGATCGCCGCCGACGTGGACACGCTCGCGTCGGGAAGCTCCTCGGCGAGGATCTGCGCCATGCGCAGTTCGTGCTCACCGTTGGCGTAGGAGTTGACGAAGCAGACCGCGACGGTGGTCACACCGCGCCGGGCCAGCAGCCGGGCGAGCTGGCGGGCCTCCTCCTCGTCGAGCGGGGTGACGATCCGGCCTTCGGCGTCGATCCGCTCGGACACCTCGAAGCGGTCGCGACGCCGGATGTACGGACGCGCCACGTCCGAGTAGGCGTCCCAGAGGTCGTCCTTCGTCCCGTCCCGAATCTCCAGTACGTCCCTGAAGCCCCGGGTGGTCACCATGGCGGCGGCCGGGAAGCGGCGGGTGATGAGCGCGTTGGTCGCGACGGTGGTCCCGTGGGAGAACAGGCTGACGTCCGCCAGGTCGATGCCGGCCCGCTCGATTCCGGCGACGACCGCACGCATCGGGTCCGCCGGAGTGGACGGCACCTTGGTCACGCGGGTCGCGTGGGCCTGCTCGTCGAAGATGCAGACGTCGGTGAAGGTGCCGCCGACGTCGACGGCCACACGAAGTTTCGGCACAAGTGCTCCTGATGCTCCTGATGTGGTAAGCGCCGCGATTGCGGAGTGGAGAACAGAATGGGGGAGCTGCGGCCACCGGTCGACGTGAGATGTACCAAGTCGGGGGCACGATCTTGTGCAGCAGAACAAAATTTGCTTGGCTTCGGGGGTGCCACCGGCTCGAAACATCACCGTGCGAAGGTTGCTCGGGGAGCGTCATCTCGGTCTGAGGACCGTCAACGAAGGTGACCTCGAGCGCCGGGTCCGTGGTGCGCACTCGATGGAGATCGAGGGTGCGGGGCAATGGCTTCGCCGGGACTGGCTGATGCTGACCACGGGCCTGCGCTTCGTCGGCCTGCCGGACGCCGACCGGCACCAGGCCGCGCTGGTGGAGGAGCTTGTCCGGTGCGAGGCCGCGGCGCTGCTGTTCGGCATCGGCGTCCACTTCCAGGAGGTCCCGCCCGCCCTGCGCCGGGCCGCGGAAGCCGCCGGCCTGAACCTGCTCACGGTCGACCCGTCGGTGCCGTTCCTGCAGATCGAGCAGTACGTCTACGAGTCCGAGCTGTCCTCGGACGCCTATTCGCTGCGGCAGCGGCTGCGCATCCAGGAGGACCTGCTGGAGGCGCTCGCCGCGGACCAGCCGGTCAAGGCCCTGGTGCACCGGATCGGCGCCCTCACCCACGGCGCGGCCATCCTCTACGAGGAGTCCGGGCGGGTGGTCGAGTCCACGGGGCAGGGGCCGACCGTGCTCATCTGGAGCGCCGTGCGCGCGGGCAGCAGCAATGGCGGCCGGCAGGGATTCACCGTCGGCCGCTGGCACGTGGCGGCGCGCCCGGTGGCCCTGCGCGGTGTCGGCTACTGGATCGCCGTCGCCTCGCGCCGTGAGCAGGTCATCGACGAACTGGGCCGGCCGATCCTGGACGCGACCCAGAAACTGCTGGGAGCGATGCGGGGACTGCGCGCCCTGACGGTGGCCCAGTCGGTGACCGAGGCCGCCGAGATCCTTCGTACGATCCGGTCGGGCATGACCCCCGACACGGCCAGTCGCGTCTGGGACCGGCTGCGCTCCTTCCGGTTCGAGCGGGACCGGTCGATGCGGGCGTTCGTGGCCGTCCCCACGCTCCCCGCGCCCTCCGCACCCGACGACGCCCCGGCGCCGGCCCAGGCCGACCGCAGGGACGTCGTCCTGGAGCTGGCCCAGACCTACGGTCTGCCGCTCGTCCTGGAAGCCGACGAGTCAGGCGGCTTCAGTGGTCTCGCCGGTGACCGCGTCGTACTCGACGACTGGCTGCGGGACGCGGCCCGCACGCACCACGTCGGACTGAGCGAGCCGTTCGACGACCTCCACCTCGCCCGTGCCCGGACCAGGGACGCCGAGCGGGCGCTCAGGGTGGCCCTGCGACGCCGGCACTCCGGCATCGGCACGGACACTCCCGAAGAGGCCGGACGGCCGGGTTCGATCCTGCGTTTCGAGGACGTCGACCTCGTCACCTGGCTGCTCGCCAGCCGCTCGCCCGACGCGGTCGCGGCGAAGTCGCGCCAGCAGCTCGGCGACCTGCTCGACCGTGCGGACCTGACCGCGACGGTGGCCGCCTACCTGGCCTGCAACCTCGACGTCCGCGCCACCGCCGAGGCGATGTTCCTGCACCCCAACTCGGTGCGATACCGGCTGCGTCGCGTCGAGGAACTGCTCGGCGGTACGCCGATCACGTCTGCGGTGGTCGTCGCCAATCTCTACCTGGCGCTCCACGACCAGCTGGCGGAGCCGCCTCACCTGTAAGCGCGATGCGGGATCCCGCAAGGAACATGAGCGACACCACCACCCCTGGCCCGCGAAGGCTTCCCTTGGCCGCCGCCGCACAAGAGGCGGGACTCGCCCTGCCCGACCACGGCCGCGGTCGCTCCGTGCGCTTGCGCCGGCCAGCGGGCTGGTCCGTTCCAGCAAGGGCCGATGCACCGGCGCTCCCCTCCGGCCCCGCCGCGTTCGGGGGGACCGACGGGCCACCGGACACACCCGCGGAACCCGGCAGGACGGCGGACTCGAAGACCGCCGGGCGGCACTCCCCGCTCCTCACGTCCTGCCGGCATCCCGGATTCGGCGTCCAGCAGCGGATCCAGCCCCTTGCGTGAACGCCCTGGATCCGCACCTCCGCTGAGGCGTTTCCGCTGCTCGCAAGCCTGCACAGTGGGGCGGGTGGGACTCGAACCCACGGCCGACGGATTATGAGTCCGCTGCTCTAACCGGCTGAGCTACCGCCCCATAACGGCGTGTCGCGTACATGTGTGCGCGCCGTCTGCCGCAGCATAGCCGGTCATACGATCTCCTGCCTCGGATGGTCGACTTCCCCGCCCGTGGGGAGCGCGCCGCGGCCTGCGCGGATGCGCCGAACATGAAAAAGGACCCCGCCGGGGTCCTCGTTCAGCGTGCTCCCCCGACTGGACTCGAACCAGTAACCTGCCGGTTAACAGCCGGCTGCTCTGCCAATTGAGCTACGGAGGACCGAGCTCCCCCGACTGGACTCGAACCAGTAACCTGCCGGTTAACAGCCGGCTGCTCTGCCAATTGAGCTACGGAGGAATGCCTCGTTGCATCGAACGTACCGACCTGGGTATTCGCCAGGGGGCGGACGCTCGCTGCGACACATACATTAGCGCAAGCAGGGGGGTGCTCCGCCAATCGGTTCCCCACCCCGGCACCGACGCGCACCGAAGACCCACACGAGGGAAGGCTGGCCGCCATGCGCTACAAGCTCACGTTCGTCGTCGGGCTGGCTCTGGGTTACGTCCTGGGCACGAAGGCCGGACGCGAACGCTATGAGCAGCTGAAGAAGTCCGCACGCCGGATCGCGCAGAACCCGGCCGTCCGCAACACGGCGGAGTCGGCGGCGCAGCAGGGCCGCCAGTTCGCGGGCAAGGCGTACCACGTGGTGAGCGAGAAGGTCGGCGACCGCGTCCCCGACTCCGTCGCCGAGCGGGTCCGCTCCCTGCGCGACCGCGGCACCGGTGGCACGGCGGCCGACGACTGGGGCACCAGCGCCACCTAGGGGGTACCCGGCGGATCAGGTCGGAGGGCGGCCGGTGGGCGCGGGAAACCGCGCCCACCGGGGCACGTCGAGGGTGTCCTGCCCCCTGACGACGACCGGCGCGGCGGCGAACCGCTCCGGCCCGCGGCCGGGGGCGT
>NZ_JAYMHD010000001.1:0-1450 GCF_035656535.1 Streptomyces sp. H51 | reverse complement strand
CACGACCGCGGGCAAGCTCGCGGATCTGCAGCGCCGTATCGACGAAGCGACGCACGCCGGCTCCGCACGCGCCGTGGAGAAGCAGCACGCCAAGGGCAAACTGACGGCCCGTGAGCGGATCGAACTGCTCCTGGACGAGGGCTCCTTCGTCGAGCTGGACGAGTTCGCCCGGCACCGCTCCACCAACTTCGGCCTGGAGGCGAACCGCCCCTACGGCGACGGCGTCGTCACCGGCTACGGCACCGTCGACGGCCGCCCCGTCGCCGTCTTCTCCCAGGACTTCACCGTCTTCGGCGGCGCACTGGGCGAGGTCTACGGCCAGAAGATCGTCAAGGTGATGGACTTCGCCCTGAAGACCGGCTGCCCGGTCATCGGCATCAACGACTCCGGCGGCGCCCGCATCCAGGAAGGCGTCGCCTCCCTCGGCGCCTACGGCGAGATCTTCCGCCGCAACACCCACGCCTCCGGCGTCATCCCCCAGATCAGCCTGGTCGTCGGCCCCTGCGCGGGCGGCGCGGTCTACTCCCCCGCCATCACCGACTTCACCGTCATGGTCGACCAGACCAGCCACATGTTCATCACCGGCCCCGACGTCATCAAGACCGTCACCGGCGAGGACGTCGGCTTCGAGGAACTCGGCGGCGCCCGCACCCACAACGCCGTCTCCGGCGTCGCCCACCACATGGCCGGCGACGAGAAGGACGCCGTCGAATACATCAAGCAACTGCTGTCCTACCTGCCCTCCAACAACCTCTCCGAGGCCCCCGCCTACCCCGAAGAGGCCGACCTCACCGTCAGCGCCGAGGACCTGGAACTGGACACCCTCGTCCCCGACAGCGCCAACCAGCCCTACGACATGCACACGGTCATCGAACACGTCCTGGACGACGCCGAGTTCTTCGAGACCCAGCCGCTGTTCGCCCCCAACATCCTCACCGGCTTCGGCCGCGTCGAGGGCCACCCCGTCGGCATCGTCGCCAACCAGCCCATGCAGTACGCCGGCTGCCTCGACATCAAAGCCAGCGAGAAGGCCGCCCGCTTCGTCCGCACCTGCGACGCCTTCAACGTCCCCGTCCTCACCTTCGTCGACGTCCCCGGCTTCCTGCCCGGCGTCGACCAGGAACACGACGGCATCATCCGCCGCGGCGCCAAACTCATCTACGCCTACGCCGAGGCCACCGTCCCCCTCATCACCGTCATCACCCGCAAGGCCTTCGGCGGCGCCTACGACGTCATGGGCTCCAAACACCTCGGCGCCGACCTCAACCTCGCCTGGCCCACCGCCCAGATCGCCGTCATGGGCGCCCAGGGCGCGGTCAACATCCTGCACCGCCGCACCATCACCGAAGCCGACGACGCCGAAGCCACCCGCGCCCGGCTCATCCAGGAATACGAGGACACCCTCCTCAACCCCTACGTCGCCGCCGAACGCGGCTACGTCGACGCCGTC